>NZ_QTZH01000160.1:0-932 GCF_003462585.1 Ruminococcus sp. OM04-4AA
GAATAAGAGAGAATAGACTTAAGAATTCTTCAGATTTCTTAAGATGAAACTTAAGGAGTTTTTGATAAATTAAAGAAGAATTAATTGGTTCACCGGGAAATTCAGTTAGTTACATTGGAAGATTATGTGATGAAGGAGAGCGAAAATAATGAAATGTTTTAGGAAGTTTATATGCTTTAGTTTAGCAACAATTATGATGTGTACAGCTGGACAACCAGTTTTTGCATCAAATAATGAAGATAGCTATACTCAAGTGGGTGAAATTAATGATATTGAAATGCCAGACGATTCAGCAGTTAATTATACTGAACAAAGAGAAGATGGCTTGTATTATATAACAGAAAAAATTAATGGAAGCAATATTGAAAGCACATTTTATAAAATTGACGGAGAGGAAAAAATTTTAGAATCTAGTATATTAAGTACTGTTCAAGAAGGAAAAGTTACATGTATTGAAACTAACAGTAATGGTGATGTGGAACAGTATACTATTTCTGTGGATCAAGAAGACCTAACACAAGCGGCAGATAATGAAAAACTTGCAAGAAGTAAAACGTATCTTCGAACGGATAAGTATGGCATTTCACTTGTAGGGAAAAAAGTCACAATAGCAATTGCAGCAGGAGCAATTGTAGCAGTAACACCATATGTAAGCCTATCAATAGCAACAAAGATTATTGTTTCAGCAATTGCAGGAGGTGCAGGATCAGGTGTGACAGCATTACCGGATTATTTATATGTAACAAGTAAGGTTTACAGATCAAAAACTTCAGGGAAAATATATACAAGATATGAGAACAAATATTATTTAAATTCTGCACGTACAAAATATGTGGGTTCTTGGACTTTTAGTAAACGGTTGGGACATTAAATATGAAAAAAGCAATGCAAGAAATTATTAGAATTTTATTAATATTAACTATTCAAATTCT
>NZ_QTZH01000161.1:0-908 GCF_003462585.1 Ruminococcus sp. OM04-4AA
CCCTCTGTGTCATAGAAAAAGGCAAAGAATTCCCCGGTCTCTTTTTGGACCTTCACCAGACGAAACGGTGCTTCCTCTTCATAAGCAAACGTGATACGGCTACCCGTAAGAGACTCGGTTTCCAGGCATTTCCCTTCTTTGTCAAAGCGGTATGTTTTCTGAGCTCTTGTACGATAAGTATATCCGTTTTTCTCTTTTTCCAAAGCACCTTCGCTGGCAAACAGGGAAAGGTAACGGTCTTTTTCCCAGAAGAACCGCTCCTCTTTTCCATCCTCCCGAAGAAGCACTGCTTCCCCGTCTGTAAATTCCAGATGTACCTCATAATTATGGTTCCAGTCTTTTCCAAGCACACCCCTGTGTGCATTGATGGCATTATAAAAACGGCGGAAAGCAAACGACTCCCTTCCCCCGACTTCCAGATCTGTCCGGTCATAGATAAAGTTTCCCGTGCTTAAATTTACCGGGTCCTTGGAAAAGGCATGGCAGATGGCTTCCGCTCCCTTGATGTTTGCCATCAGCTTTTCCACTGCCTTTTCCCCATTTTCCGTTACCTTGTTCCACCTTGCCTGCACCTCTTCAAAGGCTTTTTTGAATGCTGAGTAGTCCGTAGTAAGCGGCGTATCTATTAAAAACTGCTCCATTTCCTCCAAAAGTGTCTGAAGGCTTTTCGTTACCCCTGCAAGTTCTCTTGTCTGGGAGGCATAGTCCGTATCGGCTGCCGGGATCAAGTCGCAGGCTCTTTGGCGGCATTTCTCCAATTTGGTCAATGCGGTCTCCATCTGTTCCGTCTTTAAGGCGCTGCGTAACTGGGAAACGTCATGGACGGCTATCCCGTAACGGACTTCATAAGGTACTGCGTCCAGTGCTTCCCCTGCCTGGTCTGCATAAGTCCTCATAGCAGACACATG
>NZ_QTZH01000162.1:0-899 GCF_003462585.1 Ruminococcus sp. OM04-4AA
TCCCCCTTGGTGAAAATATCGTTCTTTTGAAAGATATTGATTCGTTGGATGTACAGTATTTTATGCAGCCATGTCGCATTTGGAAGCATTGTATTGTTTGATATGCTCCTGTGGAGTGATGATTTCAAAAGACTTGTTGTCTCTGAGTATTGCAAATATCATATTGCATACCTTATGTGAAACAGCTCCCATTGCTACGAGCTTTGGTTTTGAGTCACATTTCTTGAGGTAGTACTCACGAAGAACTGGATTTTTAGCTTCTCCATTACGGGAGATACTAATGCTTTGTAAGGTTAACGTGTGAATAACACGTCTAGCTATGGCAGAACCACGCTTAGACATTTGAACTTTGGTACCTTCAAATTTTCCGGATTGTTTTACTGCCGGATCAAGACCGAAATAAGCGAAAAGTTGTTTTGGTTTTGAAAAGGCTGAAAAGTCACCAATCTCACCCATGATGGATACAGCAGACAAGAAACCAGCACCTTTGAATGTTTCAATCAAATGAATCTGCTTGACAAAGTCGGCATCTTCATTAGCATCAACAAGCTCATGGAGCGATTCAAGAATGTTGTTGATTTCTTCATCATATTTACGTATGAAGCTGATATAAAGGCGAATACGCTTGATGTTGCTGTCTATGATGTAACCAAACTGATTTGCATCAGTTGCCGCCTGAATTATGGCATTATACTTATTTTGAGCATATGTAAGCCCAAAGCGAGCTGTTGATTTGATGATATCAATAATCTCTTGCTTGTCTGCTTCAAGAAAAGCAGAGGGAGATGTATAAGTCTCCAACAGTGTAAGAGAAGTGTTGATTGTAACCTTGGAAAAGATGCCGAGATACTGTGGAAACGCCATGCGTAATTCACCCTGAAGCTTATTCACATAGGCAC
>NZ_QTZH01000163.1:0-889 GCF_003462585.1 Ruminococcus sp. OM04-4AA
TAAAGATTATTAATTATACTAATGATGGAAAAACAATTCAAAAATTATCTGGATTTGCAGATTTATTTGATGATGCAGGTACATATTTAGGAATGGATTTAGATACTCGAGTAATTCAGTATGAGTATAATAATAAAAATTATCGTTTGCAATTTTGGAAGGGAACGTATGGCTTTGGAAATGCTTATGGAGGTGAAATAGGCTTATATGAAAATACAGATGGCGGTAATTGGTATGCTTCAGTAGATGGAAAAGATGAAATTCATACAAGCCAAAGAATTTATGATAATAAAGGAAAAACATTACTAGAAAATGATGTATCTTCTTATACGAAAGATGGGAATCATTTCTGGAATTTGGCGATTAGGTCAGATGCAGGATATAACAAAAAGGATTTACACCAAGAAAGCGTATTGTATATTGATGATCCGAAGTATAGAGAAACAATCAGATCAGCAATAGTAGAAGATGACAAGTTGAAAGTAAGAAATGAAGGTAATAAATTGATTGTAGTTTATAAATAATTTTACGTCTATTCCATAGTTTTTATGGAATAGACATAAAAAAGGAGGATAGAATGAAAAGAATTATAGGAGGATTAATAATGGTTATGCTAATATCCTTATTGAGCGGCTGTGGCTTGAAAAAAGCTAATGCGGATAATGCTTTAACAGGAAAAGATACAGATCAAAGGATTATTATGTGTTTGCAAAATGCATATCCAGATCATGAATTTAAAGTTGTTAAATCATTTGAAAAACAAAAAAATGAGGGAATCTTTGAAGATGAAAATGGGCTAGAATTTAAAGTAAGAGATTTAATATATAATAATACATATCATTTTGGATGTCGTAATACATATCATTTTGGATGTCGTGATGAATATCTT
>NZ_QTZH01000164.1:0-831 GCF_003462585.1 Ruminococcus sp. OM04-4AA
ATAACACAGTATAACAATAACGACATGGTGAACTGATTGAAATGTTTTCGATATTTAACTCTATAACTGATTATTAAAAGAAAATAGAGATAAGATACGATGAGAACAATTTATGCATAATACAACATAAAACACGATAGTATTGATGTTTACACAAGTGTTGGATATATGCTTCGCATTGATTGCTGGGGAACTGAAAAAGATTTAAAAACCACATATGGATCAGAATGTGCGCTTACTTCATTGGCTGTGGATGAGCCTTTAGAATATGCAAGATTATATCTCGATGGCAATTTACAGATGTGGATAGATTCAGAAGATTCACTTGAATTATAGAACAAGAATAACGGGTAGAAAACTTCTGATGCCCATTTTACAAGGGGTTCGAGTTTTTTATGTCTGCTGGCGCTATTTCTCTGCTGGAGTACTATTTTCGGGATAATGGCGAAAGGCTTTAGCGGTATAGTTAGAAGCACCGTTTCCATATTTTGTATTGGTTATGGTTTTTATATAATCGCTGGAATAATAGTCAATTGTAGAGCAAATGAAATAGACACAGGGGATTAAGGAAGAGTTGAAGGCAGATAAACAGATGGAATGGGTAGCAAATAAATACTATACAAGAGTGTGAAAAGGGAATTTTGAATAAGGAGATGATTTGGCAATAAGGTGCAGTAATCTGGTGGAAAGCAAGTCTGAAAATGGCTTGCTTTTTGCTTTACAATGTGGTTAGTTGATGTATATAATTATGATAAAGAGATAAAATTGATTTTTATATTTTGGTTCGATATTGTGATGCAGTTTTTCTATATTAAAAAATATACGAGGTTA
>NZ_QTZH01000165.1:0-782 GCF_003462585.1 Ruminococcus sp. OM04-4AA
CAGTTAAGCTGGAGAATGAAGTGCGTGCATCCTTGAAGAACCTTTATGGAGTAATGAGACATGATCCTGCACCGATCAAAGGACATGACCTTTTCCGCGTTCTGTACGGAAGTGGTTTTAAGCTCGACCGTACATTGATTGCCGGAGAAGTTGACGCACTGACAGCTAAGATCGAGAAAGAATATGCGGAAGGAAAACGTGAAGATAAGAAACCTAGAATCTTGATCACCGGATGTCCGATCGGCGGTGCAACGGAAAAGATCATCGACGCTGTTGAGAATAACGGCGGAATCGTTGTTACATTTGAAAACTGCTCCGGTGCAAAATCCATTGGTCGTCTGATTGACGAAGATGCTGAAGACATTTACCAGGCAATCGCAGAGCGTTACCTCTCTATCGGATGTTCTGTTATGACTCCAAACCCGAACCGTCTGGAACTTCTCGGAAGGCTGATCGACGAGTACAAAGTTGACGGTGTACTTGAGATGACACTTCAGGCATGCCACACTTATAACGTAGAGACTCTTTCCATCCGCCGCTTTGTAAACGAGGAAAAAGGAATTCCATACATGAACGTTGAGACAGATTATTCCCAGACCGATGTCGGACAGCTGAATACACGTATTGCAGCCTTTATCGAGATGTTATAATCTGCTATACTTGAATTATTACGGTTACTGTTCACACGATGTGCGACCAGCAACGCATCTCGCCATTTTAAATCGCCTTTGGCGATGGGGCGAGATGCATTCAAGCCAAAACATGCATCCTCCGTGTCAATC
>NZ_QTZH01000166.1:0-771 GCF_003462585.1 Ruminococcus sp. OM04-4AA
AAATTAACTTACAATTTATAAGGAGGTTTGAAACATATGGCTGTTGCAACACCCATTCCTAGATATGATAAAACACAATTGCTTTTAATTGATGGAAAAGAAATTCGTCTAATAGATCACTTACAAGAATTGCGTATAGAAAAAGGCATTACTAAAAAGAAAATTTCCAATTTGATTAAACATAATGATTACTGGTATTCTCAGGTGGAACGAAACGGTAAAAATGGAGATGATAACCGACAGAGAACAATATATAAACCTGATCTGATTAATATTATTGCAATTGTCAAGTATGGTGCTCAAACCGCTTCTGATTTGAATGAATTCCATAATAAGAGCGAAATATATCTCAATAAAATTATAAAAGCTCTCCCATTAAAAGAATCTACTAAGAAATTAAAATGGTATGATATCCATAACAATCGAAGTCCAGAAGAACAGGAACGATTATTTTCTTCTCTTTTAGCTACTCACGAAAAATTATTACGCCAAGCCTTTGATGATTTAGAAAGGAATGGAGATAGAGATAACTATTTAAATTGTTTAAAAAATATTAATACTTCCTTACGTATAGATCCTATGTTTATACTGTTCCTTTCTGGTCTTCCATATGCAGATTTTTTGTATGAAACCAAACAAGAAGATTTAATGGAGATAGAGATAACTATTTTAAATTGTTTAAAAAATATTAATACTTCCTTACGTATAGATCCTATGTTTATACTGTTCCTTTCTGGTCTTCCATATGCAGATTTTTTGTATGAAACCAAC
>NZ_QTZH01000167.1:0-764 GCF_003462585.1 Ruminococcus sp. OM04-4AA
TATAATAGCAACTTATAGATTTAATTTAGAAAATATTGAGAATGCGAAGTGTTAAGTAGACAAATTAATAGATTTAATTTAGAAAATATTGAGAATGCGAAGTGTTAAGTAGACAAATTAAGAAGGTACTTGGAGAAAAAATTGAAGAATCAAAAGTTAATTATAAAGGTTCCGGGTGGAATGGATCATTACACACTTTTGACGTTGAATTTGACAATGATTTAGATAATATAGAATTAGGAAAAATAAAGGAGGAAAAATCCATAGTAATAGATGGAAAAAACATAAAATATTATCTTGCAAGTGAAAAAGAAAATTGGGGATGTAAAGAAAAACATGGCTGGCTTGAAGAACAACAAATTATAAGCCATCTCGAAAAGTTTAAAAAAGTTCTATACACTAATGGTTTAGAATTTTACTATTTAGTGTTGAACGAAAAAAACATAGATGTGAAAAAGATAGCTGATTTACGACCTATGTACGCTAAGTTTAAAGATAATTCTGTACCGACTCCACAATTACTTCTAGCAGCTTCCGCAGAATGGGATCGATTGATAGCTGGTCTTACTTCTATTGACTGGCATCAGGACCAGTAGCCGAAATCTGAAGCACCCAGACGAATACACAGGAGTAAATTATGTCAGAGATGAAAAAAAGATTATTACTGTTGATGCCAAAGCATTTTTCAAATATATTCTTAAATAAATAGCTAAAGATTAGAAATGATTTAATATATAGATTATATAAATAAGAATGTGTACTAG
>NZ_QTZH01000168.1:0-716 GCF_003462585.1 Ruminococcus sp. OM04-4AA
AACCGTAAGGAGGGAGCTGCCGAAGGTGGGACCGATAACTGGGGTGAAGTCGTAACAAGGTAGCCGTATCGGAAGGTGCGGCTGGATCACCTCCTTTCTAAGGAAGAAAAAAGTAGAGAGTTTTTACTGTTGTCTATTGTTTAGTTATCAATGAGTGAGTGCACAGATTTGGAAGCACAGATGCGTGTAAGCTTGCTTACGAAAGCAGATGTGATGCCAAAGATGTATATGAGGGATTGCACTAGCGAGGATACGCAAAGCGGATTCGAGCGGGCAAGACCGGCACGAACGGAGATAACCAATCTTTTTGGTGGCGATGCGCTTAGGGGTAACACCCGTTCCCATCCCGAACACGATGGTAAAGACCTAAGCGGCCGATGGTACTGCACTGGAGACGGTGTGGGAGAGTAGGTGGCCGCCAAATTAAAAGAAAGAAACCAAGGCAGAGACGCTGCCGAAGTTGAACATATAGATACAGGCAAAGATGAGCAACAACTTATCGCCGCCAACACAATCAGCAGGGCAGTGCTGTTATGATAGCTGGTTTCACCAGTGATTAGAGTTCAAAAAGCTTTTGAGTTCTAATGACTGATGAAAAAGTCAGTCAGATGAAGAACTGAATAAGGACTTCATCTTATGTACCTTGAAAACTGCATATAGTAAAAATCAATAGATTTAGATAAATATCTAATCAAGACATCCGAGGTAATGTTAAC
>NZ_QTZH01000169.1:0-699 GCF_003462585.1 Ruminococcus sp. OM04-4AA
TCACAAGACTTGATATTGCCATTGACGATAAGAACGAAAAGCCATTCTTTACCATTGAGCAGATAAAGAAGAAATGCGAAAAAGAGGAATTTATCTCAAACAGTGAGGGCTACCACTTTGATGAAAGCAAGTTTGACGATTTCGACACCGCAAAGACTGTTTATATCGGTGCTGGAAAATCTGGATTATCCTACCGCTTTTATGATAAGGATAAAGAAGTCTGTTCAAAACATAATAAGACGCTTGAGGAAGTCGGCAGTTGGAAACGGACAGAAATGCAACTGCGTGATGATAAGGCTCATGCTTTTGCCATGACATTCAAGGACAGACCGCTGGAACTTGGGGAACTGGCTTTCGGGCTACTGGCAAACAACCTACGCTTTGTCGTGCCAAACAGAAACGAAAGTAATAAAAGCAGGTGGAAAACGTGTCGATTTTGGGAACGCTTTTTAGGGGCTGTGGAAGTCTTGAAACTGCAAGTACCAAAACAGCAAAATTCCCTTGAGGAAACACAGCAATGGCTCACAGAGGGTGGCGTGATTTCCGCTGTCAAAAGTTTTTACTTCTTGGAAGAACATGACGCATTAGGTGGACTGGAAAAAGTGGGAACTATGCTTGATAAGGCAAGATACAGCAATTCCCTTTCCAGTAAATTAACCGCCCATTTACAGAGGATAAACCGCACCGACCTTATCCCCT
>NZ_QTZH01000017.1:0-54205 GCF_003462585.1 Ruminococcus sp. OM04-4AA
ATATTAGGTATATGATAAACAAATCTATCAATTCCAGACATAGCAATATAAATAATTATTCCCACACAAATTAAAATGTTTTTATCTTTCATAGCTGGTCTCCTTTACACCTTATTATTTGTCCGTTTCTTCATACCCATATTATAACAGTTCCATATATCCGCTACAATGAAAATCTATTCAGTAAGCCTATTTTTTCGGCTGTCCCTGCGGTGTATGGTTCTGTGGACTGCCTGCGTTCTGATTGCCTTTATTTTTCAATACAATATCCTCTGCCTTTACATACCAGTCCACATCTGCACCCGTATAGGTTTTTCGTGATACCGTATCGGCTACTGGATTGACAAGCTCCACAACTGCATTGTACGGAAAATCCCTTAACGGTACTTCTGGCGGTACAGATACGGGGATAATTCCACCATGCAGACTGCACTTCAAATCATAGATACGCTTTTTAATCTGGGTACTCGGTGTCCCGTCCTCATTCTGTAAGAACACATCACGCACCGCTGTAAATTTTAATTCTCCAAATGTTTTCTCTTTGTCAATGACAAACCCGTTTGATAATCTCATAAATTCTTCACTCCTTTACTTTTCTTCAACTGCTACAATATCATCAGCAAGCAACACATAATCGGTATGTCCCATATCCCCGATTGCGTAACCTCTGCCATATAACTTCGGATTGACAAGTTTTACTTTCTGCTCATATTTAAAATGCTTTTCGCCAGCCTGCACGGGAATTTCTACCACAACATTTTCGCCTTTCTGTACGTCAGAATATAGGTTATAGCTTCGTCTGGCTAAGACCCTGCGGTTATTTTTATCTCTTTCAAAGATAGGCTCACTTTCGCCTGCAAATTCAAGAGTTCCAAAAGACTGTGCCATATCTGGCACGACATATTTCATTTCCATATTGTTTTTACCTCATTTCTTTCTATTTTTGATAAGTTAATTGATTGTGATTTCTTATTCTGGCGGTTAGGGAAGTACCAGCAAGCCCCCAGATAGTAAAGGGTAAAATCAATGCTTCGCACCCTTGACTATCCGTGTTCTTGCAGGTAAGTAGCAGACAAGCCAGAATAAGCGGACGTCTGCCGTTTGACAGCTTCGGCGGAGAACGTGATTTTTCTTTCCTCATACCGTTACCGCCTTATGATTTCTTCATTTTACGGCGTTTGTAGAAGAAGATACCTGCCAGTCCAGCACCAGAAGTCATAAGAAGTGCAAGCAGTCCGTAAAGGTTTGTGTTATCGCCCGTTTTGGGACTGTCGCTCGGTCTGCTAGGCTTTTCTGGTGTCTGTGGTGTTTCGGGTTGCTCTGGTTCTTCTGGGACTTCGGGCTTTTCCTTAAAGGTAATCGTCTGTCCCTCGTCCTCAATGTCCTTATGCTCGGTAACTTTCTTCGGCTCGTCTGGATTGCTGAAATCGTACAATTCTTCAAAAGTTACAAGCTGTTTGCCGTCAAGAGAAGTAGCGTCAAAGGTAAAGGCAACTTCCACTTTCATAGTTTCGCTGTCTGCGGTAAAGGTGTAATCACTTTCCACACGTTTTCCATTGATAAGAAGCTCTGCATTTTCTTCTTTCAACATCTGCCAGCCCACAAGTTTGTACTGTGTGCCGACTTCTAAGCCCTCTAAAGTTACGGTATCAATGATTGTAACGTCTTTTCCTGCTTCAATCTCTTTGTTGCCGTCCTTATCCGTAGCAGTCGTATGTATTTTGATGATACGCTCTGTGATAAGTACCGTCTGTCCGTCGTCCTCAATGTCTTTGTGTTCCGCAACTTTTACGGGTTCGTTTGGATTGCTTAAATCATACAATTCTTCAAAGGTAACAAGGTTCTTGCCACCTAAAGCAGACGCATTGAATGTATAGGAAATTTCCACTTTCATTTCTTCATCATCAGCGATAAAGGTATAATCATTTTCTACACGCTTTCCGTCAATGATAAGCTCGGCGTTTTCTTCCTTTAACATCTGCCAGCCTTTCAACTGATATTTTGTGCCTTTTGTAAGTCCGTCTAATTTGACGGTATCAACAATCGTAACCTCTTTTCCTGCAAGGATTGTCTTTTCGCCGTCCTTGCTGGTCGCTGTGGTATGGATAGAGATTTCTTTTTCGTATTCATCAGTCAAAGTCCCTAAATCAATCACAAGATTGTTTCTTGATACTACGATTTCAAATGGTGGGATAAGTTCAAAGCCTTTGTTGCTGTCAGAGCGTAATTCCTCAATGATGTAAGTATCATAAGGCAATGCCCCTTTGCTGTCATCTGGTTCAGAAGTTCCAAACCATACACCGTCCTCGCTGGTCTTTCCTGCGTTGGTATTGTGCTTATGAGAAGCCCAGTCAGCAGAAGTGGAGAACTGCCCGTTATCATCAGTTACCACGACATGACTTTCTCCCGTTGTCTTGCTTGTGATCCTAAAGGGAACATCAGCAAGACGCTTGTGTGTGCCTGCACCGATTTTTACGCCCTCAATATCTCCACGCTTAATCTGATTGTAGATAGAATGGGCTTTGTCGGTTAAGTCCACGATTTTTCCATTTTCTGTGATTGCAAAATCAATCGGTTTCGCACCGTCTGTCAAGTAACCGTCTGGAGCTTCACTCTCAACGATACGGAATTTTCCATAAGGTAAAAGGTCAGCGGAAGTAGAAGCGACACCCTCAATGTCTGTATGGATTGTTTTTACCACTTCATTTTTCTTGTATAGCTTGCCCTCAACCAATACCACATTATCATTTAAGGAAATGATGTCAAAGGCAGTATCTTTCAAAGTAGCACTTCCTTGTGGCTTTGTATCGCCCGTTTCTAAATCTCGTTTCTGAATTTTGACACCGCCACGGATAACCTTGTCTGATACAGAAAACTGATTACTTCCAGCCAATACAGCAAGGTCGCCGTCCTCGGTAATCTGTGTTACATATAAGCCCTTAATCTGTTCGGACTTATCGCCAGCCTGCATATATGCACCGTCTAACAAGTAACCGTTTGGAGCTTTTGTTTCCTCAACAGTTAGTGTTCCTAAAGGAAGAACTGCTTTACCGTCCTGCATATAGAAGTTATCGCCAGACACCTTGTATGCGTCCCCTAATTTTGTGATGTAATGAGTTGTCCCGTCGCTGTCTGTTTCAGCGAGTGTCTTTGTGACCCATGTACGAGTAGCTTCGGCAGGGAGATTGTCTTTGTTGTAGAAGCCAGCATAATACTTCCATGTAAATTCCGCACCTGCTAGAGAAGCGTTCCCCTGCGGATTGTCTTTCTGTGTTTCCATATCAATCTTAAAAAGCTCAATCAAAGTGTCTGTTACCTTTGGTGTATCTGATACTTTTAAGATTGCTGTTTCGCCAGCTTTGATTGTCAATGGATAGACTGTTTTATCCACTTTATATCCTGCTGGTGCAGATAATTCCTTGATATATACTGTGCCAGCCGTTACCTCTACAACATTCGTATTGCCATTTTCATCAGTCGTAAGGGTGGCAAGCTGTTTCGTGCAGTCCTTATCAGCAAAGACACCGTATGTTGCACCAGCGATAGAGTAATTTCCGTTACCGTCTGTAATGCTGGTATTACTGGAAGTCTTTTGCAGTTTCGCATTTCCGACATTCAGTTTCGCCCAGAATTGTCCCAATTCCTGCCCCTCGCCAGAGTAGATATAACCGCCACATTCATAGCGTCCTTTATTCTCTTTGACAAAGGCTTTTGCACCAGCGAAAACTTCGTCCTGCGTAGCTTTTGGAATTTCATTATAAGAAGCTCGCACGTTATCACATTGCCAGCCAAGATGTACGCTCAATCTCTGCCAGACAACACATTGTTCCAACAGATAGATTTGTTTGTAATTCAATTCCTTGTGAACTTCGCCATACTGTTTGACATACTCTAAGGATAACGCCACATCTGAAATCTGGTCGGCACTCATGCGTGAACTTGCGTCAGCTCTGGTCTTATAGCCATTCTTAAAGTCTGTATTGATGTCAATACAATAGGCAGTTTCGCCCTCAACTTTCATCATGCCCTCATTGAATGTAGAACCGATAGAACCGTCATTCATTACTTTTTCAATGATACCGACACGCTCTGCACTTTCCGTCCAGTATTGCTTGCTTTCTGCATGAACGGGTGTAGTTGGTAAAGCAGTAACGACAGTCGCAAGAGCTAAAAAGCCCGTACACAATCGTTTTAACATCTTTTTCATAAATCTAATGCTCCTTTCATTTTGGGTAATAAAATAGCCGTCCATAATGAACGGCTGGAAATAGAAAAGGAACGTCATTTTAGGCGTTCCATAGTCTATAAAATATTTAATTTTTTCTTGTTTCAATACTGATGTGTTGTACCATAATATCTTTGCATATCTAGGAAAACTTGCGTATCAAGGCTCATTCGTTAGTAGTAAATAAGTAGTAAATTGATGTGTTTGTTTCCTTGAAAATGCTGATAGATACTGTGTTTTAGCGGATAATCAGATTTTTATTGTGTTTTTTATATAAAATATTTCCATTAAAACAAACTGTTCTTTAATTTCCACTAATTTTAATATGATTTTCCTATCATTTATCATTTCTTCTCGCTTAATTTTACCCATCTGTTTTAAAATAGCTCCACTCATTGTTTTGTCTAAATAGGCCGGATTTATTTTTCGTTTTGTATATGCCATATAACTGTCTTTTGTCTCTTCTATTAAAACTGCTGCAAAAAAACTTTCCCAGCTGAAATATTCTCCACTTACTTTTTTCTTCCACAGCATTTCTTATATTTTTTTCCACTGCCACATGGACAGGGATCATTTGGATACACTTTCTTCTCTTTTACAATCGGCTGCTGAATCCCCATTCGTCCCATTCTGTCAGAATTTCATATGTATCTTCATAGTCTATACACTGCTGTACCATGTTCCGTAACGCCTGCGTATATCTTTTTTCATCATAGGCTGATTTTCTTTCATTACATCATAAATTTCTTCTATTACAATCGCACCTATTTTTTCTTTCGCCTCTCTCGCAGAATATCCTGCATCGATCAGTTTGTCATAAGATTCCTTTGTTACAGGCGGATTATTTTCTCTTAACTGATTATCTACAACTTCAAATATCAGTTTCTTTAATCTTAAGTTTGCCATTTAATCTCCCTCTCCAAAATACTTCATCTTTTACTGTTATTTATACTCGCAATTTTCTTCACAAAAAGGCAGTTACTTTGGTATGCTCTCTGAAAGGCATAATACCCCCGAGGATGTCAAGTCATTGCTACAAACTTTTTGACCTTTTTTCCTTCGATTTTCCCATAAAATCGTTGTTTTGGAACAGAGGACGTTATATTGTTGTCACAAAATCAGTGGGGAGGATGTAACGTCATTGTCATATTATCGCCACTTTCATTGCCGTTATCATCGCCATTGGCAATGGTAATGGCAATGACAATTCAACCTTTATAAAATAAGCTACATAAGCAAAACATTTTACAAAATACTCACCCTGTGGTTCATACCTCTGACAGTGCTCCATCACTATCTATCATTTTGATCTCTTCAGCTGCATTCAAGACATTCAGCTGATATTCAGCAATCTCTTGTAATATTTTGAATCTTTCTCCTTTTTCTTTTCCTTCACGCAGCATCTGTGCATTATGTGATTCCAGATTGGATAGAACTGTTAATTCATTAATTGTTGCAAAATCTCTGACATTGTTTTTCTTCGCAAGTTCAGGATTTGCCTCTCTCCATGCTTTCGCCGTAAATCCAAATAATGCTACATTTAATATGTCTGCTTCTTCCGCATATGCCAGCCATTGAAGGTTTTCTCTGTAATTCATTTGAGGAAGCAAGTATCTTTTTACAGCATCCGTCTGGATCAGATAATTATTTTTACTTAAAAAACGTTTTGCATCCCATTCCTTTTGTTCAGAATTGTTTTCTTCTTCCTTCAACCGCTGGAATTCTTTAATTAAATACAATTTAAAAACCGGACTGATCGCAGATGCAAATTCAAAGGCAATGTCTTTGTGTGCATATGTGCCACCATATTTTCCACGTTTCACATATAATCCAATGGCATTTGTTTCATTTACCCATTCCGAAACACTAGGTGTAAAAGTCAATAACCCTGCTTGCTTTTTAAAGTGTTCGGATTCGAACACTTTAAAATAGGGATTATATATCTGTTCCCATACAGACAAATATTCCAAAGTACCACGATTTCTCAACCAATTTCTTACCACATCTGCTGCCCTGACAGAATCTGATTTAGCCTTAGCAATATCTGTAATGCAAATGTAATCATCTAACTTCTGTTTCGAAATTGAAATATGCACATTTTGTACTTCAATTACTTTATTCTTCATTCACATCTTCCTTTACAATAAGATCATCCATCTTTACTTTATACGCCAGCAAACGTAATACATAATCCGGCATCTTTCTGGTTCCTCGTTCCCACTCTGTTACTGTTCTGTATGGGATTTCAAAATATTTACAAAATTCCTTTCTGTTCATTCCGGTACTTTCTCGTAATTCTTTTATTTTATCTTTTATTTCCATTTTCTCTTCCCTTTTCATTTACACATTGTGTATGTATCGTAACATATTTTTTCATTTATTACAACATCTATCATCTTCATTTTGGTATGCTCTCTGAAAGGCATAATCTCCCCGAGGATGTCAAGTCATTGCTACAAACTTTTTTGCCACTTTTTCCTCGATTTTTCCCATAAAACCGTTGTTTTGGAACAGAGGACGTTATATTGTTGTCACAAAATCAGCAGGGAGGATGTAACGTCATTGCTACAAGTTCAGTAGTAGTGGACGTTACATTATTGCTACAAATCAAGCCAGTGATTTCCATTCCACCTCCACTCTCCCATCATCATACACATATATCCCCTGCACATATTCTTCCAGCATCTCTCGTGTCAGCTTTTCATAGCCTAAATACATCAACATCTGCTCCACCGGAACATTCTTTTTCATCAGGATTTCTTTCTCACCGTTTATCAGTTCTTCCAACTCCTGTATACATTTCTGCAATCGTTCTCTTTCTTCTTCCAACTGCTTCTTGGCTTCCATGAACTGTTTCTGGTTCATCTGTCCCTCATGATACTTCTCATAGTTCTGACGGTTCTGAAGCTTTATCTGCTCCTGACGTTTTTCACAGTCCGTACTTTCCAGCTCATAGGCTTCTATGCTGTCCGTATGCTGTTTTCTCATAGATTGCTGCATCTGTTCCTGGCTGATATTCTGACGTAAATATGCCTTAATTTCTGCCAGCACGATATGCTCTAGCATTTTGTTATCAGCTTTTCCGGCAAAGCATCCTGTATCTTCTTTTCCTTTACTGTAAGCACAGCTATAAAGGATATGACCATGAACCGGACTGCTTGAAGTCAGGCTTCTGCGACAATTTCCGCATTTCACATAGCCACCTAACAATGTTGTTTCCCTGTCGAATTTGCTTTTCTTGGTGTATCTGATCTGCAAGGACTGTGCTTTTTCAAAAATTTCTTTTGATACGATCGGCTCGTGATGATTTTCCATCACTTTCCACTGATTTCTCGGTACCGGTACTTCTTTCCCTGTTCCGGGATCTGGAATTTTTGTCTTTCCATAGACCATACAGCCTATATAAGTTTTATCATCCACAATCTTCCGTATCATATCACTCGTCCACTGCAGTCCTCTTGATGCAGCTTTCTTGCTGTCTGATTTCTGTCGTCTGCTCATGGACTGCAAGGGAGTCAGTACCCCCTCTTCATTAAATAACCGACAAATCTCCATCTTGGAATACCGCTGATTTGTCAGTTCAAATACTCTGCGAATCACTTCTGCTTCGTCCTCTACAATCACCAGTTCTTTCTTATTTTCAGGATTGATTCGATACCCATAAGGTGCAGATCCACAGCAATACTCACCTTTTCCTCGTCTGGTACTGACTGCCGATTTTACCTTTACAGACTGGTCTTTCACATAAAAATCTGCGATCAGTCCTTTAAACTGTACTTCGATGTCGGAACTCTTTCCTATATAATCTTTAGAATCATATCGGTCTGAGATAGAAATAAATCGTATTCCCAGGAATGGAAAAATCTGTTCCAGATAAGTTCCCATCTCAATATAGTTTCTGGCAAAACGTGAAAAATCTTTTACCACAATACACTGCACTTTATTCTCCCTAGCAAGTTCCAGAACCTGCTTAATTGCCGGACGCTCCATACTGGAACCAGAATATCCATCGTCGTAGAACTCCTGAAATGGCATAGAAGCCAGTTCCGGGATATTGGAAATATAATCTTTTACCAGTTTTCTCTGATTGATAATGCTGTTACTTTCTCCCTCTGAATCATCTTCCATGGAAAGACGGTAATATCCAATAATCAGTTTCTGATCACTCATGTTCTACCGCCCCCTTAAACCCGAAGTTGATTTCCAGTCTGCCATCACCATACAGATACATACTTTCAATCAAGCCCTCCGCAAGTTCCGCATTGATTCTGGTTGTCCCATCCAGTTCCAACAGACTTCGTAAAAATCTGGCTTCTTTTTTCTGTTGTTTTTCCAGCTTTCGTATGGTCTGCTCCAGAGACTTCTTTCTCTCTTCACAAAACTCTTTCCAGTTATTACGGTCATCTTTCATTTCTATATAGGCTTCTTTGGAAAATTCACCCTCTTTATATTTCATAAATGCCTGTGCCAGTTTTTCTGAACGTCTTTCCCTATCTGCATCCAATTTTCTGATCTCAGTTTGAATCTCATTGATTTTGGAAAGAAATACCGCACTGCTTATAGCAGACATATCCTTTTTCCGCAATCCAGATAACTGAAACTGTCTGGTTAGCTCCGAACGGACAATTTTCTGCAGCTTCTCTTCGGAAATAGATTTGTGACTACATTTTCTTTCATCCCGATACCAGGCAGCATTGCAAAAGTAATACACATTGCCTCTGTATCTACGTGTACACATTTTCCGCTTACAATCACCACAATAGAATACATTGTAAAATGCTCTTTCATCATCTTCCCACCCTGCAGTAGTTTTTGTTGCTTTCTGTTGTGCTGCTTTTAGCCTGACCTGTGCTTTTTCAAACAATTCTCTGCTAATAATTGGCTCATGGGCATTTGGCGTAATAATCCACTGGCTCTCGTCCAATATGTCACACCATTTTTCACCTCTTTGAAATCTGGATTCATATTTTCTCTGAACCAGATCGCCATAATAATTATTCCGGTTCAGCACTGCACGTATCGAAGAATTTCCCCACTGATGAAGGTTCTCTCCGTCCTGACAGTACACATGATGATATTGGTTATAATCTGAAATCCGATGTACCCTATCCTCAAACAGCCTGTCAATAATGCTCTGTACGCCATCTCCCGAAGCATATTCTTCAAAAATCCTGCGGACAATCTTTGCAGCTTCCGGTTCCACCATCAACTTATAAATTCCATTTATCTTTTCCACACAATATCCATATGGAGCTGTAGATCCCACATACTCACCATTTTTCTGTGCAATACGTTTCGCTGCCCGTTCTTTTGCGGAAATGTCTTTCGCATAAGCATCATTCACCAGATTCTTGATATTCATGGATAATTCCTGATTCTTGGCATCCGGTGCAAATGAATCATAGTTGTCACATACAGAAATAAACCGCACTTTCATAAAAGGAAGAATCTTTTCCAGATAGTTGCCAGTTTCGATATAATTTCTTCCAAATCGTGAGAAATCCTTTACCAGAATACAGTTTATTTTACCTTCCCTGACATCATTCATCATCCGTTCAAATCCCGGTCTGTCAAAATTTGTTCCGGTTTTTCCCAGATCAGAATAAATGTTATATACAGCAATTTCATACTCTCTGTTCGGATTTTCATTGTGCTTCTGAATGAACTCTTTTATCAGCGTAACCTGTGTTTCAATAGGTTCTGACTTTTTTTCATCACTGTCTACGGATAATCTGACATAAATTGCAGCCATACATACCGGAATCCCAAGAACTTTCTTCTCTGTGTTTTTCTTATATCTTTTTGCTGTCCTTGCCATTTATCCCACCTCTTTCCTGCACTCTGTCCGGTGTTCCGCATAAAACCGTCTTATGACTTTCATTTTCTCAATCATATCCTGATAACGGATATGAATTTTGATCTGTTTGTTTTCATAAATATAGATTTTATCTACAGTCAGTGCCAGCAATGTGCGATCCAGTTCTTTGATTTCCAGTGATTTCTTCCAGTCCTCCAACTGAACAGTTGCAGACACTCCACCCTCAAACATTTGCTTTACCAGTTTTTTCTGGTTTTCAATCATCTGCTCCAGTTCTTCACATTTTCTTCCGTAACTTTCCCGAAAATCATCGAACTCCTCTTTGCTGATCAATCCCTCTTTCAAGTCATCACCCAAAGATGCTTTCAGGCTGTAATAACGGTTATATTCTTCCTGCAACTTACTAATCTGCGTATCATAACCGATTACCTGATCGTAACTGACTTTCATTTCACAAAGTTCTTCCATAATCATCTGATAGTCTACGAAAAGTGCCGTATATGCCTGAATCTCTTTCAATACAATCCTTTTCAGCACCTCTTCCGGAATACTGTGTCTGGTGCAATCTCCACCTTTATTTTTTGTCTGGCAAATATAAAAGGCTTTTTTCTTTCCCTTATACTGATTTACCCTGCGTATCATCGGTGTATGGCAATCTCCGCAAAATACAAAACCCGAAAAAAAGTTTGCACTGTCCGATGTTTTCGATGCCCTGCCATCATACTGAAGTAGCTTCTGCACCACATCAAAATCATTCTGCCTGATTATTGCCGGATGCGTATTTTCTACTTTCACCCACTCTGATTCTGGCTTATCCAGACGTTGCTTTACCTTATAGCTGATTCGTTCCTGCTTGCCTTGCACCATGTTTCCAATGTAAACCTCGTTGGTCAGAATCCTTTTAATCTGCACTGCCGACCATTTCGGTGTGTCTGAGCTGTGAAATCCAGAATTGTAATTCTCGCCATTTGCCTTTTTATATTCTTTTGGCGACTGCACATGACGTACATTCAGTTTTTCTGCGATTGCTCCAAGACTGAATCCATCAATTTTCCACGAAAATATTTTTCTTACAATATCTGATGCATAAGAATCAATCACCAGACAATTCTTATTCTCTGGATCTTTGCAGTAACCATACGGGGCAAACGCTCCAATAAATTCACCTTTTTCACGTTTGATTTTCTGGTGGCTTCGCACTTTACCGGAAATGTCCCGACAATAGCTTTCATTTACGAAATTTTTGATTGGAACTACAAATGACTTCTCTGAAAAATCTGCTGTTTTACTGTCAAACTGGTCTGTAACTGAAATAAAACGCACATTTAAAGCCGGGTAGGTCTTTTCGATCCATCGCCCGGCTTCTATATATTCTCTTCCGAATCTGGATAAGTCTTTTACAATCACGCAATTTACTTTTCCAGCTTCTATATCAGTTGTCATTCGTTTAAACTCAGGTCGATCAAAATTTCCTCCTGAGTATCCGTCATCCACATATATATCAAAGATCTGAATATCCGGCTGGCTTTTTACAAAGCTCCGAAGTAACTCTCTCTGATTTGCAATGCTGTTGCTCTCTGACTTCGCACCGCCCTCTTCCATATCATCTTTCGATAATCGAAGATACAATGCAGCATCGTATATATCTGGCATATTCATTTGCATCTGTTCCATTTTACATCGCTCCCAACTTACTTATTCCATTGAATTTGAAGTCAGAAACCATGTATCACGTTCATTTTCCCTGACCTCACATTAACATAACATCTGTACCTTTGCAAGACATTTTAATACATCAACTCCGTCCTTTTTCTCAGATAATCACTAATGGCATCTGTGGCATCCATTTCTCCTGTCATCTCCACAACCACTACATATCCTTCATTCATGTGAGCATACGGCTGATCGCCGGATTTATCCAGAAAAGTTTCCACTTTCTCAGAAATAGCTTTATCCATATCAGGAATTAAATCTTCAATGTCCTTTAACTGCTCCAGATCAACACTAGAATCTATTACCGACTGATTCACCATGATGCTCACCTCTTTTCCAACATATTCTTTGTATCAGTTGTCCTATACCTACAATTTTCTCAATCACATCACCTTACCTTTCACATTTTGTTCTCAAATTTTATCTATTACTATGGCATTGCATATTCTGTTCGGCGTGTTGGCTTCCATTTGTATAACCCGTTGTCAACGTCACAGTCAACCTCTATCAGAGTATTTCTGAATACTGCCAGCTTCTTCGCAAGCTTACCAGTCGTTTCCGGAGTATCTTCGACGCTCGCCCATAAAATCATTTACAGGGTTATGGCATCTGTGAGATCAGATTATACAGCTCATGTAATTTTCAAGGTACAAAAGAGTTTTTTTGAATATCCTTTCACTTATTACAGCCTGGAAACACCAAAATGTTGTTCACTTCAAAAAAATCCTCTCACTAATAAAGCCTGACAGAAGGATTTTACCAACCTCATTTTGCAATAATTTGCAAAAACTATTTATCCTCATCTGTACATTCGCTTTCGTGCGAATCTTTATTGTACTGTTATTTTAATTCGCCTTAATGCGAATGTCAAGTATTTTATTCGCTTCAATGCGAATCTTTCTGTTTACATTCATTGTTTTTGGTAGTAAAATAGATTTATCAAAAAGAAAGCAGGAAATCTGATATGACAATCGGTGATAAAATAAAAAAAATCCGGACATTCCGGCATATGACGCAGGCAGAACTTGGTGCTGCCCTCGGTTGGGGTGATAAAGGTGCAAACCGCCTAGCCCAATACGAAACAAATTACAGGGTTCCCCGTAAAGATCTTGTAACTGAAATGGCTAAGATTCTGGATGTAAATCCACTGGTACTACACGAACCGACTACTATGGATGCATCTGAACTTATAGAAATCCTATTCTGGATTGATGAATTTAACCCAGCAGCTATTAATCTCTTTCAGTTAGAAACCTATCCGGGTGAAAAATGCAATTCCAGTGAGGATACCGCTGTCCGTTATCATGATTCTGATAACTGGCCGGCTCATCCACCTGTTGGTATGTGGTTCAATTATGGAGTTCTCAATGATTTTATGAAAGAATGGGTTCTCAGAAAAGAAGAATTGAAATCCGGTAAAATTACCAGAGATGAGTATTTTGAGTGGAAAATTAACTGGCCACAGACCTGTGATGGGTGTGGGAAATATGAGCCGAAAAGGCAATGGCGATCTGCAAATGCAGAACTTAGTGAAACTTAGCAAAACTTAAATTTATTATGTTTTTTCTCTTTAACCAAAGAAGAAAGCACTGAAAACCATTAGTCCAACGGTTTTCAGTGCTTTTTTCATATTGCTCTATTGAATTTTCCTCATTCCACCTATACAAGTGAAACTTAGAGAAACTTAAATGAAATCTCTTTCAGACAATTCAATTTGGATATTCTCCAACTGTGGATTATTTCTCAGTGGGCCAGTTTCCAGCTTACTGCCTGCTGCCTTGCATCCACAAATCTCTTATAAATACCTTCCTGCTTCATTAGCTGCTCATGTGTTCCCTGCTGTACAATTCTTCCTTTGTCAATAACCACAATCTGGTCTGCATGTCTGACTGTTTTTAATCTGTGGGCAATCATAATAATCGTTTTTTCCTTTGTAAGTGCATCTACTGCATTCATCAGATCCTTTTCATTCTCCGGATCAACATTTGCTGTTGCCTCATCTAATATAACGATTGGTGCGTCTTTCATGATTGCTCTGGCTATTGAAATACGCTGTTTCTCACCACCGGAAAGTGTGGCTCCTCCTTCTCCGATCACTGTGTCATATCCATTCGGAAGTTTGCTGATGAAATCATGACAACATGCTTTCTTCGCCGCTTCCACCACTTCCTCATGACTTGCATCCTGGCGTCCGAATTTAATATTATTCTCAATGGTGTCTGCAAACAAATACACCGACTGAAACACAAATGAGAAATTACTCATCAGACTGTTCATGCTGTAGTCTTTTACATTCACACCTCCAAGTGTCACTTCCCCGGAATCCACATCCCAGAACCTGGCAATCAGATTGCAAAGTGTTGATTTTCCTCCACCAGATGGTCCAACGATTGCTGTCGTCGTTTTCTGCGGAATAGAGAGCGATATATCATCAATGATCTTCCGTTTGTCATAAGAAAACGAAACATTAGAAAGTCTGATATCGTAATTTTCCGGCTGTATTTCTTTACCGTCGATATCCATGGTATCCAGCTCCAATATTGCATTTGCTTTATCTACACATACGCTTACCACATGTAAAAGAGAGGAATAATTTCCTGCACATTCCAGACTGGCATAAAGCATAAATGCTGAAATTGTCATACCGATCGCATAGACCGCACTCATAGTTCCATTAATATAAAAATATGCACTGCATGCTACAATCACTGCACCTGTGATTTTTGTTATCACACTTTGCAGAAAATGATAGGGAACAAACAACATCTCCATCTTTGTATTGATCTTTTCACATGCTTCATTTGCATCATTTAATCTCTTTGCCTTTTTTCCAAGCAGATTGTATGATTTTACTTCTGATATTCCCTGCAGATACTCCATGATCTGGTTTACAAGTTCTGTATCGCATACCACTTTTTGCTCTGAATCTTTTTTTCCCACATTCTGCATCACAGAATTGACTCCAAAGAAAATAAGTACTCCTGCTGCGGCGATCAGTCCGATTCTCCAGTCAAAAAGAAACAACATCAGAATGATCATGGATGTTTCCAGAATTCCCTGCATGGTCAGCATAACCACTCTCGCAGCCACATCGCCAAGTATTTCCATTGTATTGGTTGTAATGGAAGAAATTTCCCCGATACTATTGGAATTGAAGTACCCCATCGGCAGATATCGCAGATGTTCTGCAATCTTGATTCTCATAAAAGCACTTGCATTATATCCTCCCTCTGTCTGAAGCACTGTAGAGTATCTCTTGCAGATTACGTCGACTACAATTGCAAGAACCATAATCGCAACGGAGCCTCCAATATATTTTCCTGTCGGTTTCCCACTCAGCAGACCAATCAGTATGTACATAATAGCCGGAATCTTCATTGCTGAGGCAAGAGCCTCCATGAGTCCGATCACTATCGACAGTTTAAATTTATTGCCATTTTCCCTGCCTGAAAAACGAAAGAATTTTGCCAGAATCCCAAACATATCATTCTCCCTCCTTCACCGTATCTTTTACAGAAATATGGGCATTCCACATTTCCTTATAAAGCGGGCATGACACCAGAAGTTCCTCATGTGTGCCATGTGCTGTTACATTTCCATCATTTACAACAAAGATCTGGTCACTGTCCTTAACAGTAGAAAGTCTGTGTGCTATTACGATCAGGGTCTTCCCTGCTACCAGTTTTGCGATAGAATTCTGCAGAATTGCCTCATTTTCCGGATCTGTGTAGGCAGTTGCCTCATCAAGGATCACGATCGGAGCATCCTTTAACATTGCTCTTGCAATGGAGATACGCTGCCTCTCGCCACCTGACAGATGTCCTCCTGCACCTCCTACAACCGTATCAAATCCATTCTCCAACTGCATGATAAATTCATAGCATCCACTTTTCTTTGTCACCTCGATGATCTGTTCATCTGTAGCATCCGGATTTCCCTGTCTGATATTTTCACGGACTGTTTCATTAAACAGATAATTGTCCTGTGCAACATATGCAATTTTCCGATTAAAATCTGCAAATGCCAGTTCTTTGACATCAACTCCACCGATTTTGATGCTTCCGGAATCCACATCCCACAGGGACGCAATCAGCTTTGCGATGGTCGACTTGCCGCTTCCGGAAGGTCCTACGATTGCATTTACCGTTCCTGCTTTCAGCTCCATAGTTACTCCGTGCAGGATTTCTTTGTCGTGATAACCAAATCTGACATCTTCAAGAGTAACGGAGTTATCTTTTGGAACACTTTTACTTTTCTCTGGACGTTCAAGCTCCGGCTGTTCCAGAATTCCTGCCACTTCACCAACAATCACTCCGATTTTGCCAAGATCATCTGTATAGGAACCCACTGTGATCAACGGTCCAACGATTCCAAGTGATAAAATAATGCAGATGACAAAATCTGAAATCGCAAGTGTTCCATTGGCTACATAATGTGCCCCAAACGGCAATACCGTAAGAAGCGTATAAGGTGTGACCACCATCATCAGTCCATGAAAGATTGAGCACCGTTTCATCCAGGAAATAAAGGAATCTGCATAAGCCATAGCCGCCTTTGTAAATTTTGCATAAGAACTTTCTGTCTTTCCAAATGCCTTGATCACTTCGATTCCGTCAATATATTCCACTGCCGCATCATTCAGATCTTTTGTTGTCTGAACCGTTCTCTCGAAGCTTGGTTTATAATCCAGCATCATTCCAAAATAGGAAAGAAATCCCACTATAACCGGCACCAATGACCAGAGTGCCAGTCTCCAGTCTGTCAGGAAGAAATAAATCAAAATCACAATCGGTGCTAGCAGATTGGACGTGAATTCCGGGACAATATGCGCCAGTGTTGTCTCGATACTGTCGATTCTTTCCACCATGATATTTTTAAATGTACCGGAAGGTGTGTCTTTCACATAGCCAAGAGGTACCCGCGCCAGCTTGTCACAGCAGGATTTTCTTATATTTGCAAGTACTGCAAACGTTGCTTTATGTGACAATGCTGTCGAAAGTGAATGAAGCAGTTCTGCAATGATAAACGATAATGCAATCAGAACCGCTTTTGCAAGATATATTTCAAACTCCTTTTCACCATTTAAAAACAGCTTTACTACATCTGCAATAATAAAATACGGCAAAATCTTAAAAATCACATTTCCTATTGCAAGTAACACACTCCACACATAGGCAATTCTTTTTTGTCCGGCCCATGTCAGGATCCAGCTGATTGCCGACTTCTTTTTTTCTTTCACATTCGTTCACTCCTTACTTTGGTTTTATTGTTGTTTCTTTCATTAGTTTATTCTAACTCATATATAATAAAATAGGTGGCTTACTGGCATTAGCCACCTGACTTACATTAGTTATACCGGGAATTCAATATTCCACAATCGTTCCCAGCCACCTGTATTGAATTCTTTCAGCTGATGCACATTTTTCTTTGCAGTCTCCCTGTCTATATCATGCTCAATGATCTGAAATACTGATGAAAAAAATCCCGTATAGATCATATGCATAAGGCTTTCCTCTACAATCGGTATTTTCACACCGTTCTCTTTCATCTTTTCCATATATTTCAGGCTGGACTTCATTTCCCGTTCTACCATATTGTGTATGAATAGTTCAAATTTTCCACTGTCTCCACATTTCAACAATAATCTGAAATTATCATAATGATCATAAATATAATCAACCATCTGCTCCATTCCATCACTGGATGTATACGACATATTCCTTGTCTGATCACTGGCCGAAAGCTTTTCAAACTCCTCAACGATCTGATCATAAATCTGATAAATGTGTTCCATATAAGGATCTGTCAGTGCATCAAAAAGTGCCTCTTTCGTCGGATAATATTTGTAAAATGCACCAGTAGTAAGTCCGGCATCTTTTACAATGTTTCTTAAAGATGCTCCGGTCAGACCATCTTTCAGGAAATGTTTTCTGGCTGTATTTAATATATTTTTCTGTGTATCTTCTGCTTTTGTCGACATTCTTTTCGTATCCTCTAAAGTTCTTTCCAAAAATATAACAGTGCTATATAGCACTGTTATATTTTAACTCATTACAGGAATTTGTCAAGTCTGCTGTTTCGATTTTTAATTTTCCCGTGTATTCAATTTTCACTTAGCAGATGCATCTGTAGTTTGATTTTGCCGTCGTCACACCACATGATTCTCTTCAGCATCTTTCCTTTTGACCAATATAAACTTTTCATTGCTATATATAAGAACGGAACCATGATTTTGCGTGTTGCCTTTCCAATTTGTACAAACTGTCCACCATCAAAAAATACATGCTTTAACGGTATTTTTGCCTATGTCAGAAATGCCATGGCAAGATCTGCACCAATCGAAGATGCAACTACAAGTTCTATTTCTTTGATTCCATGTTTAAGCCTCCTCTTCGACTTTTTCAAAATCTACTGTCTGTTCCTTCATAGAAATTTTTACCACCTTAAAACCATACTGCAAAAGTTCCTTTTTGAATGTAAGGAACGAATGATCTATAGGCACTCCGGCAATGTTTTCAATTTCAGCAAAAGTCAACTTGAAATCGTCTGTTTTATTTTTATTGATCCACTTCCATAAAGGATTATATTTGCTCATAATTATCATTCATCTACTTTCCAAAACTATTTACAATATCCTTTACCATCAGTCAGATTTACTCCACTTGCCACAACACTTTCCCTGGATAAAATATTTTCTTATCTTCTCCATTCCTTCTGCATCCATCTGATACTGATCTGCAATAGTTCCATTTTCAAAATGAATGACATCAGTGCAACACTCTATAATCAGTTCCAAATCATGTGTGATCACATAAACCGAAATTCCGGTATCCCACACTTCTCTTAGAACCTCTGCAACCTCCAGCATATGCTTATGATCAAGACCACTGGTTGGTTCATCCAAAAACAGCACAGAGCGCCCGGAGGCAATTGCAGATGCGATAGCCGCCCGCTGCTTCTGACCTCCGGAAAGTGACATTGGATGACGGTCTTTGACTTTTATCAGATCCAGCATATCAAGAAATTTGTCTGCTTCTTTCTCATTTTCTTCTTTCATGCTAATCATAACTTCATCCTGTATTGTCTCTGTAAAAAGCTGATGATTCACTTCCTGCATAACCATATAACAGGCTTTCAGCCTTTCTTTTGGTCTGTAAGTTTTTCCATTCCAGATGATTGTGCCACATTGTTTTTCCAAACCACAGAAACAACGGGAAAAAGTAGATTTTCCAGCTCCATTATTGCCCGTAATTGCGACAATCCGATTTGCCGGAATCTCACATTCTCTGATATATAAAATCTGTGGACCATTCTTATATGCAAAATTAAAATCATGAAGCTCCATTGTGGTTCTTTCTGATATCAACATCTCTGGCATAAGGAGATTTTCCAGAACATAAGCCCGCAGTCCCATCTCTCCTCGCTTTTCTTCTGTCAGATTTTCAAACTCTGTGGCTGAATAATCCTGAATAATCTGTCCCTCTTTCATATAAATAAACCGATCCGCCAGCCCACGCAGATAATACAGGCGATGCTCCGATATAATAATTGTTTTTCCCTGTTCCTTCCAGTGGGCGATTATTCTTCGCAGATCCATGATTGAAGCTGCATCCAGATAGAAGAGGGTTCGTCCAGGACAAAAATATCCGGTTTCATAATAGAAACCCCTGCACAGGCAATCTTCTGCTTCTCTCCACCTGAAAGCTGAAAAATATTGCGTCCAATCAATTTTTTCAGATGCAGCTCCTGAATTGTAGCCTGCAATCGATCTTTGACTTCTTCCTTTGGCATTCCAAGATTTTCACATCCAAAAGTAATCTCGCTTGTTGTGTCTACATTAAAAAACTGTGACCGTGGATTTTGAAAAACACTTCCAACAATTTTTGCTGTATCATACAGTGGCTGCTGCGAAACATTTATCCCATTTATCCATATCTCACCAGTTAATTTTCCTTCATAATAATGTGGAATCAACCCATTGATCATTCGAGTGAGTGTTGTTTTTCCACAACCGCTCTCCCCACATAGCACAATAACCTGACCATCTTCTATCTCCAGATCAATATCCCGGATTCCCACAGAATATTCATTATTTTCTCCATATGTAAATGTTGCATGATCTATTTTTATCATAATGTACTACCTCAAAAAACAATATACTGATGCAAAAAGAACAATATAAAGCATGCAAAGCAAACAACAATGGCAATAAAATCCTGTACATGAAAGCCAATCTCGCAGACATTGGTTCTTCTGACCGGTGCACCAAGTCCCCTTGTTAGAGCTGCTGCAGACAGCTCATCACCAATTTTTATTACGGATACCATCAATGGTATCAGCCGGTATTCAATCATAAGGAATGGATTTTTACCACCAAAACGGATATTTCTCATTTTCATTGCATCCCGGATTGCCTGATATTCTTCCTTGATTGTAGGAAAGAAACGGAAAATAACTGACAACGGTATTATGATTTTTTCTGTGACATGCATCCGCTCCATTGCACTGATAAACTCACTTACAGATGTAGAAGAAATCAGATATGCGCCTGTCATAATTCCCGGTGCAAAACGCGTCATAATTGATGTTGCTGCCAATATCAGAAAAGAAATCATACCACTCCAAACATTCAATGCCAGCCGCTCCAGTACAAAGCATACCGCATAGAGAACTGCATATTTACCGGCTGTTTTGAATTTGTGCTCTGACAAAATCAATGCAAATGGTATAAGGCTTAGTATTGGTTTCACTATATTCATGATTCCATCATTGCTGGTACTGAACATCAATGTTGTAATCGTTATAAGCATAAACAATTTTGTTCTAGGATCTAAAACAATTCCATTTCTGCTGTCAACAGTAGCAGATAATATCTCATCCATTACACGATTCCTGCTTTTACAAAGTGTTTTTTGAGCAACGCTTTTCCAATCATTCCTCCAATGATTGCGCAGATAAAGATACCTGCAATCACAAGAACAATGCTCCACATAGGCATGACAGCCATTACTTTATCTGCATACTCTTTACCAAAACTGGCTGCGAAGCTGGCTCTTGAATCTTCTACCATGAAGTACATTGGAATATATGTACCAACCATCCAGAGACTGAATACTGCATATCCAATCAGGCTCCTTTTAACACTTTTATAATTGCCAAATTTCAGAATCAAATCTCCCAGCAGCCCAAAGATAAGTCCCAAAGGTACACCCCAATATCCCATTCCGGTAAGTCCCATCAAAAGGCCACTCAGAATTGCCATCAGCGTTACCATACCAAACTTCTTTACCCTTGTCAGGAATAACATAAATGGAATTCCTGTGATCAGTGTCCACAATGCACCAAGAATCGGAAGAAATATCGGAACAAAGCCAATCGGAATTGCCACACAACATCCGAGTACAAAATAAAGGACTGTGAAAAGTCCCAGATTAATCAGGTCCTTCGCCTGTAATTTGTTATTCATACAGAATACCTCCCTTGTATAATTAGCTCTATCTAACTACTCCATAAAATACCATATGTTTTGTTATATCTCTACAACCAAATATCATTTTAGCTCCAAACAGCATTGGGTTTTATTGTTGACTCTGCTCTCTTCAAATCCTATAATATTATCTGTTACAGGGCAAAAGTACTTATATCAGGGAGATCTTCTATGAAAATTAACGACGTGATCAAAAAATGTATCAAAATACCAGGTATATCCATAAAACAGGCTGAATATAGTATGGAGCTTATATTAAATACGAAGGAAGGTAAAGGTTCGATGACCTTTTTTTCACTTTTTCCCGGTCTGTCTCTGGCATATATTTTTATAAATTCTCCAACCTGGACGGCTCCCGACCTCGATCAGACAGCTCCATTACAAAAGGTCCATTGCTTCTTAACTATTGTGTGACAGGTCGTTGTGAAATGATCCTGAACAACCAAAATTTTGTCTACATCAAAGACAGAGAACTTTCTCTCACAGAATGCTTCGCCCAAAAAGAATATGTTTATCCAAAGCGCATCTATGAGGGGCTTGAATTCTTTATTGATATAGATACATTTACTTTAGAAAATACATGGGTACAAAATGAATTTAGCATTGATTTCAGAAAAATCTCAAAGATGTTTTGTCCTCATGGAAGCACTTATATATCGACAGCGACCCACGAAACTGAGGAAATTCTCAAAAAACTATGGGAATTATATGATTTTCCGGCCTCTTTTGCAGTCATTCAAATGAAAATATATACGCTCGCTTTATTCTCAGTACTACAAAATTTGGAGGCTATCCCTAAGTCTCAGGCCTGCACTTTCTTTACTGAATCTCAGGTTAATATTGCTAAAAAGGTCGAAAATATCATCACCTCAGACCTAAGGCTGCATCATCCTGCGTGGGAATTGGCTGAATATTTTTCTATCAGCGAAACCAGTCTAAAAAATTATTTTCGCGGTGTTTACGGACAGAATATTTCTGTCTATCTGCGTGAAATGCGTATGAATAAAGCAGGCGAACTGCTTGCCTCAACACGACTGTCTGTAGCTGAGATTGCAGCACAGGTCGGATATCTGAATCAGAGCAAATTTGCCTCTGTGTTTAAAAAGCATTTTGGTGTATCACCTTTGGAATATCGCCGCACCAGACATTTAGACTCCTAAACTCTCCATTTTGTTGCCTCTCTTCTTTCAACAATAAAATGACGATAAATCCCATCCTGTCTCACAAGTTCTTCATGTATTCCCTGCTGTACGGTTTTCCATTCTCCAGAGCGAAAATCCGTTCAGCTTTCTGTACTGTTTTTAGGCGGTGTGCAATCATAATAACAGCTTTATCATTTGTCAGGTACCACCCACTGGTCATTAAAATAACAAATTACATATAATCAAACTTCTTCCGAAGATATATTCTGAGTAGCATGATACCCATATTAATGAGTATAAATAGCAAAATCAAATTCACCGGCAGATATTTTCTAGTTACATCCCCAAGCACTGCTATCCCTGAAAGGCTTCCAATCAAAAACATTTGTGAAATTTCGTTCCACATTTTTTTGTATTGTTTTATTGTTTCCATAATTATCACCATTATGATTCCCATTATGAAAAGCACAGCTACGATTGCCAGAATCCTGATAACCCATACTTCCCCACCTGTATATGCTATTTTCTGGTTAAATCCATTATCATAAGTTGGATATACCAGCCATTTACAAAATCGAACATACCACATGAATGGAGCCATAAAAAAATCTATGAAATCATGTTGAAAAGCACCATTCTGTAGAATTGCAAACAGGACTACCGTAATGTATCCCATTCCCCAGAAATATTCTATAGACTTCATGCTTTCCGTTCTGTCCTTTACTTCTTCTTTCGCTTTACGAATTTCCAGCTCAGCACGTTTCTTTTCGTTACGGGCTTTGGATTCTGCCTGCTCTATCTTTTTCTCTGCTTCTTTTTGTTTCTTCTGTGCTTCATCTACTGCTTCAACAGATGATTTATTAACCTGTATCTGCAATTTAGAGTTCTGGTCCCGAACGTCTTTTATTTCTTCTTCGAGCTGCTCTTGCTCGCTCCTGCTCTTCAAGCCGTTTCTGTTCCTCAAATCGTCGTTGTTCTTCTGAAGCGATTGATTCAGCTTCTGCGTTTCGGACAGTTCGGTTGTCAAACGATGAATTTCGTCGTTTAATTTCCGAATTTCGTCTTGCATTTCGTGATTCTCGAAGAATAGCTTCTGTTTTTCCATTTTCAGCTTGTGTGTCCTTTCCTGAAATTTCTGGATAAACTCGTTCATCTTCTGATTTCTCACCTGTAACTCGTCTCTCTCTTCCGTCACTAGCTCCAGTGACGCCGCCTGCTCCTTCGCAAGCTGCTTCCACTTGTCGGTAGTATCCGGCAAGTTCTTCATCTGATCTGCTGTCTCTGTTGGCTGAATCTCTGGCTTTTTTCCTATTTCCATTAAATTCATTCTCTAGTCCCTCCTTGCTGATATCCAAATGAAATGTTTTGAACAGATTACTGTCACGTACTTTCTTTCCCTCTTGGTTCTGAAAAGTAATGTGCTTCCGTTTCTCTGTCCAGTTTACGTTCCATCCGAACTGCTTCATTTTTTCTATAAACTTTTCTTTGCTGATACAATTTTCCAGTGCTTTTAACACTGCCATTGCACAGTCCGCTACAAAGCTATCCTTTACCTGCTGACGGAACAGATTATATTTGTCTTTGCTCCATGCAATGACTTCCCCTTTTTCAATCTGACTTCCATCAAAATGCTTTCCTTTTTCGGCAACGGTCAGTCCTCGTTCCCGGCACATCTGATTGGTAAGCTGTTTCATACGTTCCAGATCTTTTCTGGTGTTATGCAGCTTTCTCCCATCTTCATAACTCACTGAATTAGTAACCAAATGGCAGTGGATATGGTCTTTATCCTTATGCACAGCCACTAAGGTCTGGAATCCACTGAACCAATTTTCTGCAAACTCTTTTCCAAATTCAAATGCCTGCTCCGGGGTGATCTGCTCATCCTTATGCCAGGAAATAATGTTGTGGGCATACATTCTCCCTGTATCTTTATTCCACATCTTCTTTTCTTCCAAAAAGGTTCTGTACACCAGATCATAATTAATTTCATTGTGACAGTACGGGCCTGTTATATAAGTAAGCAGCTCACTTGTCTTGTCCTGTCGTAAAACATATTCAATACAATTTCTCATTGCTCCATGTGTATTTGTCCGCTTATTAATCGTCTTATTAACTGCCATATCCTTTCACTCTCCTTCCGATACTTGAGAATATTTTTATTGAGGAAATACAACATACTGTCGTTTGGGATTTCTCCATCTGTATGCAGTTTTCTTGCAATCTGGTTGATATTTGTCGTAGCTCCCCGGAGCTGACAAAGGATATCCGCAAACATCTGGTTCAGTCTTTTCAGTTCTTCTATTTCCTCTGCCGTTGCTATCTTCAAGTCTGCGATTGCTTTTATCACAACTTCCTGCTGTGTTCTTCCGGATTCTTTAACCTTGCTCTGAAACAAATCGTATTCCTCTTTATTCATCCGTATGGTTACTGTATGATTTCGTTTTCTCATAGGCTTTTGTCTCCTTTCATTGCTTGATTTTCATTCTTTGTTAACAGCCACAGCGTTCTGGCGGCATATTGGTAGGAGATTTATAAGAGAGTGCAACGCTCTCTTATACAGGTGCAGGACAGCGTCCTAGTCAATCAGTAAGTGTTCCGTAGGAATGTCCGGTGGACATTTCGCAGGAATACTTACGCCATTGACGTGCCGGGGTTCCAAGGGGCGGAGCCCTCTGGCAAGTTTAGGAACAGCCCAAAGGCTGGCTCCGGTGCATAGTGGCTTGCCACTTTGCGAAACTTGCCTGTCATCTCCCCACCACTGAACTAGCACCAGTCAAGTAACATTTTTCCTCTGCGTTATCCAACCTAAATAGAGATGACGGTGGTTTTGTGGTGCAGGAACTGACTGTGGAAGAAAGAGAAAAGCTCCCCTTTCGATAGATTTTCTCTTTCTGAAACAGGCTGTTCGTGCATCACTCCGATGCGAAGTATCGGACAATCATGTGCCGTATCCGGCACTCTATTCTTTTCTTCACCTTGCTTGTTCCATCCACCCATCTACCAACGCTTTTCTGTTATATTTTCCTGTTATTTCTGTCTTTCTTTTACTGGATCTCTTTCAAGCTCTGCTAAAAGACATAAAAATAGCAGTCATAAACATTTCTCCAATTCATAATGTCTGAAATATCACCACTGCCATTGTCTTTTTCTGCTATTCTGTTTTTGTAAAGCTGTTCCTTACTGTCAATCTTATTCTCTGTTACTGTTATTCTGCAGCCAACTAAAAACTATCTGCAAAATCCAGTGCTGCATCCATATCAGCTTCTTTCTCCCAGTCCAGATTATCTTCTGTAATCTCTCCATCCTTTTTTTCCATTGTTAGTATTCTGTCCGACAGCTTACTTTCTCCTACCGATTCTTTTACAAACGGTACAAGCATTTCCATCAGATTCTTCGCTATAGCCATCGGGGCAGATTCTTTCACTCCATCCCGGACAGCTGTTTCCACTCTTTCCAGAAAAGCATCTTCCTTTTCTCTGGTTTCCAGATACGGATCTGCTTCATTCCTGTACTCTCTGGAAAAATAATCGTTTAAAGCAACTACAACTGCTCTGGTGTACGATTTATATTTTTCCCTGTCCATCGTCTGCAAATATTCCCATGCCTGCCTGTCCTGTTCATCACAAAGATTCAAACGGATATTTGTGTTGATGATTTTCCGTTCTTTTCTCATACAAGCATCCCTCCGTTTCTCTGGATTTTCCTTACGGTCATTGCTTCATAGCCTTTCGCTGTGGCACAGATGTCCCGTACAATTGTCACCCGGCTCTTGTCATATTCTCCAAAATTCTGGATCATACAACCGCCACCGCCGACCACATACAGACGCATCAGTTCTGGATATATTCCCGTTCTCTCAGCTTATGGAAAATTTCTTTCGTATAATCTCCGGCAGCTTTACGAATGACTGTCAGATATTTCTCACCAATATCTGCTGTCCCGGTACGGATCACCTGCTCAATCACCAGATCGTCCACCACTGTTCCCAGTTCTTTCAGCAGGGATTCCCTTACAGCAAGCACACACTGATGCGTTCCATATTTCTCTGTAAAGCATTTCTTCTCTAATGGACGGGAATTATTGATATACATAATATTCATAGTTCCATTTCCAATATCTGCCAGCATATTGATTCCTTTGAAATCCTGTAAGCGGTAGAAGGCTGCTGCAAATCCCTGTGGGTAAATATCAGCTCCTGCAAACTCTACATGGTAGTCTTTGTTACGGAATGTAAAATCCACACTTTCATTCTGGAGAAGATATTTCTGAAAGTCTTCTTTCTGTGTAGCTACCCAGGTAAGGGGAAGTCCGGCTGCGATATGTACCGTTGCCCTGTTCATACCTTTCCCATCAAGTTCTCTTGCGATAGCCGCCAGTGTCAGCACATAATAGTCCTCATCCTGCGTTTTCTCTGCACAGAACTCCTTGTGTTCCTCTCCGATCTGGTAATACATGCCATTGTAAACAAGAAGATTATTCTGAAAGATTGGCTCCTTGTCATATCTGGCTACACCGGATGGAAAGCATCTGGTGGCAGTTTTCATGTTTCCATAACCATGATCAATCCCGATCACCATAACTGTTTCATTATTGTTGTTTTTCATCATTCTCATAATCATACCTCACACTTTCTTAATTTTTATTTTTTTACTTTTTCCCAAATTCGGGAAAAACCTATATTTGTATCAGCTAAAACGTTGATACCTGAAAAAGGGCAATCAGTGTAAAAAAAGCAAAATTTTATGTACTCTGGCAGCTATCTTTGTTATTTTTCCTGCTCCGGTAACATTTCTTTTTGCTTATTTTGCCCTAAATGCCCTTAATTCCCTGATTCATATTTAATTGTAACTGTTTATAATCTATATCTGTTTCTTCAAAAGGTATTCTTTCTTCTGGATCTACAGGACAAAAATCTTCTTCCTTAACTGCAATATCCTGATAATAGAACTCACCATTGTACTGCTTCAGAAGGAAACCTTTATCTGTCATATTCCTGAAAAAGTTGGATTTACCATGCCCCTGTCTGCCATTCTCTTTGCAGTATTCCTCATACATATGGAACACTTCACTTCGTTTCAGACGTTTCCCTTTGGCACGCACCAATGACTCATCAATAAAAGCACAGATACTATCTGACGTCCGTTGCACTTCTCTTACACATTCTTTGCTGTGTTCGCTCTCCGTGAACTTTCCCTGTTCGTACAGATTTTTCAATGCAATCATCGCCATATGAATTGCATAATCGGATTCTGCCTGTACCTTTTCCTTTAAGTGCAGATCTTTTTCAGCACTTTTTACTACTCGGTTCATATCAAGAATCAGTAGTCTACGATAAAAAGCATCTGATTTATCCTCAAGATTCTGCGGCATTTCATTGGTAGAAAAAAGTAGCTTCGCATAAGAGTGAAAATGGATTGCATCCTGCCCCTTTTTCTCATAGATCAGTGTATCTTCACCGACTGCTTTCTTTAATACATCTGTGTTCTCCATTGCTTTACATGGAATATCCGCACAGGCATTTAGTAGCTTTCCGTACATTCCAGTCGCATAGAATCGTTTGTTCAAATCCTGTAAAGAAATGCTGGACATATTGGTGATTCCAACCACATACTGGATCAGTGATACTGCCACAGACTTTCCGGTTCCACCATTTCCTTTCAGTGTAAGGAATTTCTGAAACTGCGTATCCTGTGTCATGCAATATCCAAAATACTCCCAGAATGTCTGCTGTTCTTCTTTATTTGGAAGAGACGATGCAAGATACTTTTTGATATTTTCTCCACCTTGTAACACCTGCTCACAATCCTCTGGATAATAGGGAAATGGAATCTGATTGATTGTCAGATAATCCGGATTGTGTTCCAGCATTTCACCCGTAACCGGATCATAATATCCATTTTTGAAGTTGATCCACCTCACAGGTTGTTTATTTAGTTCATATGCCTCTCGGTGAACTTTTGGCTGTGCGATCAGCAGATTATAGATTCTTTTGATCACTCCACTCTGTACCTGGTCACGATAGATCAGCTTCTGGATACGGTATTTCATTCTTACCCCATCATGGTCTTCCAGGAAAACACCATGCTCATAATAATACGGTGTGATTCCCACCACAAAAAACTGAACATTCTCCACCAGGTAATCTACAATCTCCATATCCCGGACACCTTTCACATTTCCTTTTGCATCAAATAAGTGAAAACGGCTCAGTTCCGGTTCTTCTTTCGGATCTCGCTCAAACCGAAGAATATACTTTTCCAGTAATTTCTCAACTTCTTTCTGATTATCCAGTTTGCCAAGGTACTCCTTCTCTTTGAACAACTGCCAGCCCACTTTTCCATCAAGACCAGCGTCTTTGAAAAATGTCTGTAACTTATCATTCATCCACTTCACCGTACAGGCAGTCACATAATGATAGGCACTCTGACAGCTTCCAGTAAACTGAATAGATCTCATTTCCTCTATAAAAGAATCTGCACTGAAATAATATCCATCATCTTCCTGCACCAGACAAAGTGCCTGATAACCTGACATCACAATATTCAATGCGATATCCTGATTGTCCACCAGAAAAATATAGGTCTGTGCTGTCCCTTCCGGATTGGTTTCCATATAATGCTTCAAAAACTTCTTGTTCAAACTTATCACTTCCTTTCAGACAAAGAAAAAGACGCAAGCCATATTTTATGACTCACGCCTTACTTCACTCACAATATTCTATTTTTATCAGTTACCTGCCAGATTGGTTACTGGCAATTCTTATGCATAAATCAATTCTTTCAAGATAATCTCCTCTGCAATCGCTCTGTGCTGATTAGCTGCTCTTACCCATGCCATCTGATCTTTCTCCTTATCTGGCAGTGGTTCTTTTTCTTCCAACTGCTCCAAGATTACTTCTTCCCGTTCTCTTGCTGCCTTGTCCACTTCCAGAAGATGCTCGCCAATCGTATCCTGTAAAAGCATCACCTGATACGTTGAGTTTCGATGGTTCTTCAGATAATCTCTGCGAAGAAATCCATATTTGCCAAGTTGCTCCATCTGCTCACCGGATTTATAGGTGAGATTCGGAATCAGGTATCCATTTACATTTGTATAAGTCAGTTTCATATCCCTATGACCTCTCTTTCGTTTAAACTTTTATCTGTAACAGAACCAACTGTTCATGTTACGTTATTGCTACAAATCTTTCTTTCCATATCATTTTGAATCCAACCCGGGCAGATTTTCTTCAAAATCATGGTAAAAGTGCTTCGTTTCTGTGTTGGGAAAATGAACGGAAACACTTGATTTTACTGACTTTCTTCAATGTAACCTTATTATAACGTCCTCCCCATACCCCAACTCCCCATTCGGCCACCTCTCATACCCCGGAATCTGTCTCGCCCCTCTCCGCAAATATGCTTTCACTTTCTCTCCATACAGATACGGATCATTCCCTTTCACAATCCCCCACTCCATCAAAAGTGCCGCGCTTCCTGTAGCAAATGGTGTTGCAAATGAAGTTCCGGTGAACTCTGCATATCCTCCGCCTGCTGCAGGAGCCATTACCCTCACACCCGGAGCAGCCAGATCAGGTTTGATTGCACTTTCCCCCTCGTATATCTGTGTCGGTCCTCGTCCGGAGAAGTCTGCATAGGAAAAGGTCAATGCATTATACGCTGCCACAGTAATAACAAGCGATGCAGTAGAAGGTATCGTGAGTGTTGTGGAACTGTCTGGTTTTAGAAATGCCGTACCGATATTAAGTGCATTCTGTACCGGAAGCCACATTTGCCACAACTTATCCACAACCCAGTCTGGCATCATCTGTATTTTCCACACTCCGGCTGTGACAAATTCATTTTGTGGTAGAAAACTAATATAAATTTCCTGGCGAACACTATATGGTTTTGGATCTCCATAGTAAACCAGGAGTTCTGTTTCACCAATCTGTATTCTTTGTGTTCCTTCTTTTTCTTCCAGTCTGCCGGAATGATTTCCGGATGGATCGACAATTGTAATTGCGACTTCATCGACATAGGATTTCCAAATTTGCAAACTGAATGACTTCTCCCTCTGCTGTACTGCAAGTTGAACTTCTGTCATCATTCCTTTTCTATATTCACCTGCCGCATGTCCCGCAGTCGTTCCTTCATTTCCACTTCCTACACAAATCACATTCTTCCAACGTTCAGATACTGTATTCAAATATCTTTCCAAAAGACTTGTTCCATCATGGGAACCATATGTATTCCCAAAACTGATATTGATTGCCACCGGTTTTTTTAACTCTTCCGCTTTTCTTACGATATAATCCACACCTCGCATCAGCTGGGTAGTTCTTGGGAATCCTGTTTCCCCTGCTCCCCCCATCTTTACAATCAGCAGCCCTGCTTCGGGTGCAGCTCCTCGATATTTTCCATTCTTACTACCTCTTCCATTTCCAGCCGCAATCCCGGCTACTGCTGTTCCATGTCCACTGGTATCACGGCTTGGTACTATGCGATACCTTTCTTCCCTGACTTCCATGCGTAGTGCTTCATTTATCTGTTCTGAAGTGAACTCTGTTCCGATATGATATCCTTCCGGCGGTTTACCGTTTTGTATCGTCTGATCCCATAAAGCAAGAATTCTTGTCGTTCCATCTGCATTTCTAAAATCAGGATTTTCATAATCAATCCCACTGTCTACAATTCCGATCAATACGCCCTTTCCCAGCAGTGGAAACGACTGTTTTTTCTGCTGATTATCCTCTCCCCCCTCTTGCCCAATCGAAGAAAAAGAAGGCGCAGCCTGTACTTCATCAATACAGGACACACGCCTTCCATTCTCTACTTGAAAATATAAACTTTTTGGTTTTTCTATAAATTCTACTTCAGGAAATGCTGCCAGTTCTTTTATCTGACTTTCTTTTATTTGGATAATGGCATATCCACCTGTCAGTTCCGTCACATAAACAGCTCGTGTTCTTACTCGCTCTAACGTCTCGGAATACTTCACGATCAATTCCCATTCTTTTTCTTCCGGATCATACCCGATATCCAGATTCTCGCTTTTCTGACGTTCTTCTTCTGTGATATCTAATGCAAGATTCAATTGATTTTCTATTTTCTGGCTCATGAAAGCTGCAACCTTACTTCATCTCTTATTTCTATGTTTTATGAAGTAATTCAGCAGATTATTCCATTTCCATCTCTAAGACAACCACCTCACAGCTTTTCAGATTCAGCCTCTTCTTTGTATAATTTACTGTCTCGTCCTTCTGATTCGACAACAATACCTTTTTCACATCACCTTTTAACTCAATGTCTGCTGCATCTGTTCCGAAATTAGCTGCAACAAGAATCCATTTCGCTGCGTCTTTTCGATAAAATGCCTGGATGTGATCCATTTCTTCATATTCCGGAATGAATTCTCCATAAGTAAATACATTTTTAAATTCATCTGATTTACGCAATGCAATTAACTTCCGATAGTAATTCAGAACAGAATCCGGATTGTTTTCCTGATCTTCGACATTGATCTCTTTGTAATCAGGATTTATCTTTAACCATGCAGTTCCTTTTGTAAACCCGGCATTTTCCTCACTTGTCCATTGCATCGGTGTTCTCGCATTGTCACGGCTCATCCGATTACAAACTTCCATTGCTTCCCGGTCGGATAATCCGGCTTCACGGGCAATCTGATACTGGTCTTTTGTACTGATATCATCGAATTCGTCAATGCTGTTCCACTTCGCATTTTTCATGCCTATTTCCTGTCCCTGATAAATGAAAGGAATTCCTCTGAGAAGAAGATTGACCGTAGCAAGCATCTTCGTTCCCTCCGGAGTCTGGGCATAAGCCGGAAGAAATCTTGACACACCTCTCGGTTCGTCATGATTCTCTATAATATTTGCTTTAAATCCATACTTCTGTGTTTCTATCTGAGACTGAAAGATTGCTTTTCTCCATTTAGAAAATTCCATCTTCGGAGCATCATACCATCCATGTTCTCCATCGCTGAGGCAATGTGCACTAAAGTCAAATATTGTTGAGAAATGTCCGTTTTCTCCAATAAATTCCGGTAATTCATCCGCTTTCATATTGAAGACCTCTCCTACTGTAAATGCATCGTATTTTTGGAATGTATTTTTCTTTAAGTCTTCCAGAAGTTCTCCAACACCATCTACACTTTCAACCATTTTCCAGCAGCCGGCCATGCCATCTGCCCCGTCCGGTTCAAAATCAGGAAATTTCAGATCTTTCTTGATATTAATGATCGCATCGATTCGAAAACCGGAAAGTCCCTTTTCCAGCCACCAGTTGATCATATCATAGAGTTTCTGTCTTAATTTCGGATTCTCCCAGTTCAGATCCGGCTGTTCCTTTGCGAACATATGAAAATAATATTTATCCGTTCCCGGCACCGGTTCCCAACAGCTTCCGCCAAAATAAGAACGATAATTACTCGGCGGATTTCCATTCTTTCCTTCTCGGAAATAGAAATAATCCGCATATTCTCCTTCCGGATCCGCTAATGCTTTCTGAAACCATTCATGTTTATCAGAACAATGATTGATTACCAGATCCATGATAATATGCATGTCTCGCTTTTTTGCTTCCGCCAGCAATTCATCAAATTCTTCCATCGTTCCAAATTCTTCGGCAATTGCATAATAATCTGCAATGTCATAGCCCTGATCTACAAATGGTGATTTATAGATCGGTGATAACCATATAATATCAATTCCAAGCTTTTTTAAATAATCCAGTTTCGATATGATACCTCTCAAATCTCCGATTCCATCTCCATTTGTATCAAGAAAACTCTTCGGATATATCTGATATGCTACCTTGTCATGCCACCACTTTTTTTCCATATTATCATCCTCTTTCATATCATTTTATTTGCCACTCACTGATGTAACCGTATTGCCAGTTCCCATCTTCTGTATTATACTGCTATTATATAATTGTATTCGTATGAATTCTTGCATTATTTTTTCATTGTATAACACAATACTGCTATTTTAGGAGGTGGCTCATATGAACGTTCCACATTCACTCATATTAGAGCAAAAAGAAAATGCAAAACATGGAGAAGTATTCTTTCCGATCCAAAAATATATTACAAAACTTAACTTAAATTCCCCGGTCATTATGACTCACTGGCACGAAGAAGCGGAACTCACTTTGATAACAAAAGGTTCCTGTATTTATCAAATTGATTTAGTCGAGTATGAAGTAAATGAAGGTGATCTGTTATTCATTCCACCACTGCTTTTACATTCGATCCGCCTGAATGGAACTGATGATTTCTGCTCAGAAACCTATGTGTTTCATGTTAACTTTTTAGGGGGAAATGCAACAGATATCTGCTCCACCCGTTATCTTACACCTATGATAAATCATGAATTGACCTTGCCTTATCATATTTCATCCACACACCCTGCACATCATTCTCTTCACGAATGCTTTATAAAAATAGCTTCACTTTATACGGAACAAGCATTTGGATATGAAATTGCCCTGAAATCAGTCCTGTTGCAGACACTGTTTCTTCTACTTCAATATAGCACCACGGAGTCTGCAACTATTTCTACTTCTTCAGATAAGCTGAAAAATGTGCTCGATTATGTCGATCTCCACTATGCCGAGCCTCTCACGATTTCTGAACTCGCAGAACTTTGCTATTTCAGTGAATATCATTTTATGCGTTTTTTCAAAAAGCATATGAACATGACCTGTATCCAATATATTAATAATGTCAGACTTGAAAAAGCAGTAGAATTATTTGAACATGGAGAGACCTCTATACTAGAAGTCTCTCTGTCTGTCGGATTCCATAATCTGTCTTACTTTCACAGAGCCTTTAAAGCAAAATATCATATGACACCATTCTCTTTTATCAAAAGACTGAAAAAAAGCAGCGACTGAAACTTCTGTTTTCAGCCGCTGCTCCTATAAATTCAATCTTCTATTTTTTCCTTCTTCGTCTCTTCTTGATCAATTTCCGGATCAAAACAACCAAAAGGACAATGATTAAAATAAGAACCAGAACGATACCAACGATCATCACTGAGAACTTATTTGGATTCTTCACCAAATCGATAATATTTCTGCTGTCATCTACAACTTTGCGTCCATGTGTCGTCTCATAATATTCCGGTACATTTGGAATTCCATTGCCATCTGTATCATCAAAAGACTGCATATATCTGGCGATCGCATCCCATGCTTTCAGCTCCTTGTCGCCTTCCATGATCGCCTGATTTTCCAGGTCCTCAATTGGATTGCCATCCTTATCCTTTGGCTCAATTGCCAGCAGACCATAGGACATTTCCATTACAGAGCCAAGCATCTGCCCGGTATAAAGATCCGTCACGACACGATACAGCTGATCATCCTGAATCTCGATCCTCTCTCCATCTTCTCTTGTCAGATAACAGTCTGTTACTTTGTTCAGGATCATTCGATGCGGATTGAATGTGAAATTCAGTCCGCTGCAATATAATCTTGCAGTTGTCATAAAATCGGAAACCGAAGCGTCTACTTCTGCTGCCAGCTTCAGTTCTTTTCCTGTCAGGTAAACATCAATCAGCGGATATCCTGCCAGTCCGTCTTTTCCTATTCCAAGTGAAAATGAATTATATACATCTTCTACAGTGATATTTCCTTTCGTATATGTGTCGCGCACACAGCCGCTTGGAACAACAGCTACATCCACCGGCGTTCCATTATAGTCTTCTGAATGCTCTACAGAATAGATATACGAATCAGACATAATATCTCCAAGATTCAGTTCTTCATGCTTCGTCTCCATTTCTCCGAGACTGTTGAATTCGACATCATTCTCGGCAAGAACTTCATCTCTTGTATATCCGAAATTCGTCAGATAATTAGTATCTACTGTATCCATCAGCGCATCGATCCGCTCTTGTGTCGCCTGATCCGGCTCAATATCTTCAGATACCGGAATCAACTCATAGGAAGTCATCTCCCAACGACCATCCTGTTTCTGTGTCATGGAAAGTGATCCAAGATTTCTTGCGTATTCTCCACAGGATACAATGTAAGTATTTCCGTGCTGAATAGGCTCTTTTAACTCGGTATGTGTATGTCCGCTGATGATCAGATCAAGATCCGGTACTTCCTTTGCAAGGATCTCATCTTCTGATTTTTTCTCGTCCTCCCAGGTTCCGCTGTGAGACACACAGGCAATCATATCTACCTTTTCATTCTTCTTAATCTCTTCTACCGTTTTCTTAACTGACTCAACCGGATCTTTAAATAATAATTCACAGGTTGGTGCACATTTCAGGGCATCTACTCCAAACACGCCCACTACGGCGATTTTTACATCACCTTTCTGAACAACCACATAATCCTTTACGCCATAGTTTTCAAATGCTGACTGGAGCTGTTTCTGACCTTCACTCAATCCGTTCTTTTCCATGCTGTCCCAGTCTACATTGCACACAACAAGACTCGGTAGCGTCTCACCGGAATTCTTTGCCGCTGTCAGCATATCTACCAGACCCTTCGAGCGATAATCAAATTCGTGATTTCCAAAGGTTGACACATCGCATCCCAGATATCCGAGCATCCTAAGTTCTGCTGCTTCGGTATCATAAACGGTCTGGATCAGCGTTCCCATTGAAAAATCACCGCCGTCCAGTATCAGTGTATCCGGATTCTCTTTCTTCCTCTCGTCAATCAGAGTCTTTAGCTTCGCAAATCCGCCGACTTCTTTCTGTTCTCCATCTACAATTGTTGAAAAGCTGTTTAAATGAGAGTGTGTGTCATGCGTAAACAATACATCTAACTGTTTGCTTTTTTCTGCCGCTTCTGCCGGAATATTCATTACAAATGGAAGGAGCATTGTAATGATCAGCAAGAATGCCAGAATCTTTTTTCCTCTTTTCATAAGTTCTTTTCTCCTCTCAAAACTCGTGGTCACTGGGCTGAAAGCCCCGAAACTACGGTATTTATTTCAGCGACTACATATAGTCGCTGTAGTTACTTATATTCTGTCAGTTCCTCATAATCAAGATCTTCAAAATTAATTGCAATAATCTGCTCTTCGTCCACGCCATGCTGTTTTAGATAATCCTGATAAATCTCCAATAGTATTGATTTTCCACATCGTCTCACCTATGATAATGTAAAAAGCAATAATATTCAATAGTTTTTGCATCGCAATGTAAAAACTATTGAATATTATTGTTTTTTGCATTCTATTAACTTTTATAGATTCTATTATTATTTCTAAAATTTTATAATTTTATTACTAGACTAAGGCAAATCGATTTTATTTTCTCTTAATTGCATTCCTTTGCATTCAGTGTTAGAATTTATATTATTGCTCTAAGATTTTTTACTGCAAAAATAAACAGGGATAAAAGGATAAAGATACTATGTTTCAGATTTTTGTTGACTCGGCAGCCAATCTGCCGGCTGTAACTGCAAAACAATACGATATTAACGTGATTTCTTTCGTCAATCTTGTTGACGGCAAAGAGATTACCTGTTTTGACCCGGATCTTTCACCAGAGGAAGAACGTCAGAAAGGAACCGAATACTATCAGGCCATGAGCAGGGGCTGCGAAATCAAAACCGGACTGATCAGCACTGCTGCCTTTGAGGAAGCATTTCGAAGCGCACTCGAAGCAGATCAGGATGTATTATATTTCTCACTGAGTAAAAATATCAGTGGTACTTACAATTCCGCAAGATTAGCTTCGGAAGAGCTGTTAGATGAATTCGGAGATAAGCACAAGATTCGTCTGGTCGACTCTCTCAATGCCTCACTTGCCCAGGGAATCCTTGCCGTCTATGCAAGCGAGATGCGTACCAAAGGAATGTCTGTGGATGAGGTCGCTGATACTCTGGAATATTATGTTGGAAAAATGAACGGAGTCTTCACTGTCGGGGATTTAAAATATCTTTCCCGCACCGGAAGAATCAAAGGAAGCGTTGCCACCATCGGAAATGTTCTTAAGATCAAACCAATCTTACGTGGAAACAAAGATGGTTATATCGTTTCTTACAAGAACTGTCGCGGACGTAAATCCGCACTGAACGAACTGGTCAATCTGGTCTGTGACAACATTGTAGAGCCAGAAAAGCAGATTCTCGGAATCGCACATGCAGATGCATATGAAGATTCGCTTTACATCATGGACAAGATCCAACAGAAAATCAAAGTGCGTGATTTTATAAATACTTCTTATGATTTCTGTACCGGAAGCCATGTCGGACCGGATACGATTGCACTTTTCTTTATTGGGAAGGACAGGGAACTTTCATAAAGTATGTAGATAATAAAAGAGGAACAAGCCCATTGGCAATACACATGCCACCTGCTGTTCCTCTTCATTTATAAATCTGCCCGTTTTTTCAAAAACTTCTGAAATGCCTCATTGCCTAAAATCCAATGTGCAAATCAAGAAAACCAGGAAGAAAATATCCCTGTGGGTGCTTACATACCGGACATAATGCGGGTGCTTCTTTCCCTTCGTAGATGTGACCGCAATTTGTACAGATCCATTTTTTTGTTCCATCCGCATTTTCACACATATAAAACGTATTATTCTCCAGGCTGTCTGCAATCTTACGGAATCTTTGGCTATGTGCTGCTTCTATCTCTGCAATCTGCTGAAATGTTGCTGCTGCCTCAAAGAATCCTTCCTGTTTCGCTACATCTGCAAATGCCGGATACACATCCTTCGCCTCTTCCTGCTCATTATGTTCTGCCGCACGCAACAGCTGAACCAGCGTCTTCGTCTCATCTACCGGATAACTTCCATCAATAAAGATATTCGTTCCTGATGCTTCTTTTAACAATTCATAGTATCTTCCCGCATGTGCCCGCTCCTGATCTGCTGTGTATAAGAAAATGTCTGCAATTGCAGGTTTTCCTTCTTTCCGTGCCTGCTCCGCCGCAAATGTATAACGGTTTCGCGCCTGTCCCTCTCCTGCGAACGCACGCATCAGATTTTGTTTTGTCTTGCTTTCTGAAAATAAAACAGCCATGTCATATACTTCCTTTCTTCAAATCTTCTACTCTTTTCTAAAAGCTAAATTCATCCAAATCAGTATATGCCATGACTGGTTTATTAATTCACCTGTCCCAAATATTTCTTATTTAGTTAAATCCGATCAGTCTTCTCGCAACCGTATACGCAAGTGAAGACACTCTTCTTCCTGATCTTCCCGGAAGATTCATCGTCTGTCCAAGAATTCCATAACGGATCTTCATATAAGTCCTATAGTCTTTTTTCTTCAGATAAGCCCACAGTTCTTTCTTCTTCTCAAGATTCTCCTTCTTCTTAGAGCGAATACATAGAATAGAAGAAACTGTCATCATGATTGCCAAATAATTCACCATATATTTTCTCAGCTTCTTGCTTCCGATCAGACGAAGCTCATACATGGAGATCATTTTCTTCGTTACGAAAAGCTGCTGGTCGATTCTGCTGATCATCACCTTCTCATTGACTGACTGATCCTCACGTCCGATGAAATATCTGTAAAGATCTACATTCATGTAATAAAGTGTACGTACATGTGGCAACGGATAATATACATAAATATTATCTACATAAAATGTATGCTTCGGTAATTCCAGCTGACAAAGCTTAAGCATCTCTGTACGGTAAATTACAGAATGCATCAAGATATACTGATCCAGACGGAAACGTCCGATATCCTCCCATTTAAAAATCTGATTCTCCGGAAGAACGTTATCGTAACGAATGACTTTCTTATGCGTCATGCCAACCTTCTCATATACATAGTTCGCAATGACCATATCTACTTCAGACTCATCTTTTACAAATCCTTTGACTGTGTCAAGAACCTTTAACAGTGCTTCCTCGTCTACCCAGTCATCACTATCTACAACCTTAAAATACTTTCCTGTCGCATGCTCCAGTCCACAGTTCACTGCATCTCCATGTCCACCGTTCGGTTTCGCAACTGCTTTTACGATCGTCGGATATTTTTCCTGATATCGCTCTGCGATTTCCTGAGTTCCGTCTTTTGAACCGTCATTCACTACAATGATCTCAACATCCTCGCCCCCAACAAGAATGGAATTGATTGCCTTTTCCATATATGCTTCTGAATTGTAACATGGAATTGCAAATGAAATATATTTCATTGTTTAACCTCCATTTTTTAATGCCCGCCTACGGCGTCGCTTCCTTTTCTTTTACGCTCATTATATCATCTTTTCGACTTCTTGTTGTAAATTTTCTTTTTTTCAGCTATAGTAATAACGAATCGTCAATATATTATTGAGCTCTTATCATATATTGACAACAGAAATCGACTATCTCAACTTAAACCAAAGGAGAAACTTTATGAAGAAGAATGCAATCGTCGGACAGTCCGGCGGACCAACCGCAGTTATTAATGCCAGCCTTTATGGGGTTGTTTACGAAGCACTGAATCGTGAGGATGTCATCGGAACAATTTATGGAATGATCAACGGAATCGAAGGTTTCCTGAACGAGAATATGATGGATATGAAACCTTTAGAAGCGAACGGTGAGCTTGAACTGATCAAGACAACACCGGGATCTTATCTTGGTTCCTGCCGTTACAAACTTCCGGAAGACCTGACAGACGCTGTCTATCCGCAGCTCTTTGAAAAATTTGAGAAGTACAATATCGGTTACTTCTTCTACATCGGTGGAAATGATTCCATGGATACAGTAAGCAAGCTTTCCCGCTATGCCGAGACTGTAAACAGCGAGATCCGTTTCATCGGAATCCCTAAGACGATCGACAATGACCTTGTTCTGACAGACCACACACCGGGATTCGGAAGTGCTGCCAAATATGTAGCGTCCACAGTCCGTGAGATTGCGATCGACGCTTCTGTTTATGATAATAAAAAATCCGTTACGATCGTTGAGATCATGGGACGTCATGCCGGATGGCTGGCCGCTGCCAGTGTCCTTGCCCGTAAATTTGAAGGCGACAATCCGGTTCTGATCTATCTTCCGGAAGTTGCATTTGATCAGGAACAGTTCCTTGCAGATGTTCAGAAAGCTTTCGAGCATACTTCCAATCTGGTTGTCTGCATTTCCGAAGGAATCAATGATGGAACGGTAAGTTTGTCTGCGAGCTTGCAAGTGATGTAGGCGTAGATACATTCGGACATAAAATGCTGACAGGTTCCGGAAAATATTTGGAAAACCTTGTAAAAGACCGCCTTGGCGTGAAAGTTCGTTCCATCGAGCTCAATGTCAACCAGCGTTGTTCTTCCGCTATGCTCTCTGCGACAGACGAGAAAGAAGCGATTGCTTCCGGTTCTTTCGGTGTGCAGACTGCACTGAAGGGAACAACAGGAATGATGATCGCCTTCCACCGTACAGACGATGCGGATTACCACATTACTTACGCTCCAGAAGATGTAAATCTCATCTGTAATCAGGAGAAAACAGTTCCTTTAAACTGGATCACAGGAAATGGTTCCGATATCGGACAGCAGTTCATTGACTATGCACTGCCTCTCATCCAGGGTTCTGTAAAAGTACCGGAAGAAGGCGGACTACCGAAATTTGCTTATAGAAAGTAATTATATCAAAGTCTTAATATAAGAGAGAACAAAACAGAGAGAATACGTTTGTAACTTGCGTATCCTCTCTGTTTCGTTTTTCAGAGTATTCTTCTTAACTATTTTTCAGCACACATTACTTTGCAGCTCGCTCAGCCAGCAGATTCTGGATTTCCTCTCTTGTAGGCATTACGCGCAGTGCACCTTTTCTTGTTGTGATCACAGAAGCTGCCGCATTTGCAAATGTCAGCATATCTTTCAGGTTTTCTTCCTTTAAGTCTTCCATTCCATGTTCACAGATATAATGCAATACACAACCGCAGAATGTATCTCCGGCTCCTGTTGTCTCAATTGTATTTTTCTGAAGGAACGGTTTTACCTCTACAATGCTTCCGTTATAGTATGCACGGCTTCCTTCTTTTCCCATAGATACAAGAATCAGCGGAATCTGATATCTTTCTCTGATCCAGTTTACACCTGCAGTATAATCCTCTTCACCTGTCAGCCACTGAATCTCATTGTCAGAGATTTTAAGAATCTGGCAATGTCCGAGACCGTATAACACCTGCTCTTTTGCCTCATCCAGTGAATTCCAAAGTGGAGGACGTAAGTTCGGGTCAAAAGAAATAATCGCACCGGACTCTTCCGCAATACGAATGGCTTCTTTTGTTGCTTCGCGCACTCCTTCATGTGTCATAGACAATGTTCCGAAATGGAAGATCTTTGTTTCTTTGATAAGTTCTTCACAAATCTCTTCTTTGTTCAGCATCATATCTGCTCCCGGATTACGATAAAATGAAAAATCTCTGTCTCCGTCCGGATAAGTATGTACCATAGCAAGTGTTGTATGGATTTCTTTATCTGTGCATAATCCGGATGCGTCGATCCCAACTTCTGTAATTGCATCTCTTAACTGCTCTCCGAAAAAATCTTCACCTACTTTTCCGATAAATGCTGTCTTATGTCCTAACTTTGTCAGCATCGCAAGCACATTACACGGTGCTCCTCCTGGGTTTGCCTCAAAAAGAGGATTTCCCTGATTGCTCTTTCCGTTTTCTGTAAAATCAATCAATAATTCTCCAAGTGCTACTACATCATATTTTTTCATTTTCTTCTCCATTCTGCTGCCAAAGCGACAACATTTTTTCTATTTTCAACAAATTTCTATTTTTTCACACACCATCTGTACTGATAAGGATTCATCCATACCGAATTCATCTCCAGTTTTTCTCCTGTAAATAAATCTTCATATTCACCTTCCAGACAATTCAGCCAGGCATTCTGTCCATACTCCGAGAAATTAGCCAGACAGATCAGTTCTTCGCTCCCTGCTGTCCTTCTGATTGCAAAGACTGAAGAATTTCCTGTATCCCATGTAGAGATACCGGCAGTCTCTCCAAAGCAATTTTCCTCACGTCTGAATTCTTCCATCTGTTTCAAACCATTCCAGATCGCATACTGTACAGTACCTGGTTTTTTTCTCTTCTCTGCATTCTCCCACTGGAACGGACTTCGATGCAGATATCGACTGTCCGCAGCAGTATCCGGGTTTTTCTTATAATTGTAATCATTGACCTGACCGATCTCATCTCCGGATGAAAGCATCACAAAACCTTCCATGCTCATACATGCCGCATGCATCATCAGCACTCTTTGGATTCCCTGTTTCACCTGCTCAAGATCTCCTTCAAATCCACCTTTTTCAATTCCACACAGACTTGCCGTTGTTCCACAGCTTCTGGCATCTTTGGTCACCGGATCGTAATTATAGAGCTCTCCACGAGCAAAGCTGTACGGATATGTCCCCTCAAAGAAATGATATAAATATTCCTTGTGCTGAATCGGATCTATCTCCAGCTTCTTCTCCTGCTCTTCATCCAGTCCCCAGCCGATATCATCATGACAGCGAAGGTAATTGACAAAATAGCAGTTCTTCGGAAGACTGTGAATCACATCCATCTGATGCTTCAGCATTCTTGTGTCCCTTGTAGCCAGTGCTGCCCACAGATTCACCATACTGGAAACACCGTATAACATATGGCATTCCGGCTCTTGCTCTGTTCCAAAATAAACCGGAAGTTCTTTTGGCTCCATAACAACCTCGCCTTTTAAGATCACACCCGGGCAAACCATTTCAAGGATCATACGCAGCATACGGACGATACTATGAACCTGCGGAAGATTTCTGCAGTTGGTTCCCAACTCCTTCCAGATATACGGAACTGCATCAATACGAAATACTTCCACTCCCATATTTGCCAGATACAGGATGTTTCCTATCATTTCATTAAATACTTTCGGATTGTGATAATTCAGATCCCACTGATAAGGATAAAATGTTGTAAGCACATGTCTGTGCATCTCTTCACACCATGTAAAGTTGCCCGGCGCAGTTTCCGGGAACACCTGCGGCATCGTCTTCTCAAACTGATCCGGAATCTCGCGTGTCTCATAGCACTGATAGCGATCCATATATTCCTGTTCGCCTCTCTTGGCTCGCATCGCCCACTCATGCGTATCTGCTGTATGATTCATAACAACATCCAGACACAGACTGATTCCGCGTTTTCTCAGCTCTTTTGTCAACTTTTCCAACTCTTCGTTTGTTCCAATTTCAGGATCTACCTGTTTAAAATCCTCTACCGCATAGCCACCGTCATTATATGGATGCGGCATCTTCAGAAGCGGCATCAGATGAAGATACGTGATCTTCTGCTCAGACAGATAATCCAAATGTTCGATCACACCACTTAATCCACCAGCAAATAGCTTCGGATACATCGTTATCCCAAGCATATTTCTGTTTCGATACCAATTCGGTTCTTTTTCTCTTTTATTATCTAACCGTCTAAGTTCAGCAGGTCTGTTCTGATAAGCCTCTTCCAATGACTGCATTAATTCTTCATAACATTGTTCATTATGATACAACTGCATATATTTTTCGTGCAGTTCGTTTTCATGTCTTTTTCTTCTTACTTCTATCATCAATACTATACTCCTATACTACATAAGGGATTCCTTAATCAGGAATCCCCTTATCATTATCCATGCATTTTCAATCTCAACGTATATTTATCATGTAACTTCTATACCAGATCATATTTCACTACATCGATTTTAGCTGCACCATCAGCAAAGAATGAAATTCCGTTTGCTTCCTGTTCTGTAAACATAACAGCAGACATAACCTGCTCGCCATCGTTAATAAATACTTCTGCGCTGAATCTGTCCAGAATCACACGAAGCTTTAACTCATTGGCATCTCCATTTACCAGACATCTTCTCTGATGAACCAGTGCTCGTTCGGTTCCTGAAAATTTTCTGTCAATTTTCAATACAGACTCATACGGGCGGAAGCTCAATTCTGTATGGAATTTCTCATTCTGTGCAAAACGTAATGCGAATTTCTTATATACATTTTCTTTATCTTCCGGACGTATCACGAGTTCCATGTCGATGGTTCGTCCTTCGACGCGATCTAATGTGATCGTATCATTATCTATTACTACATCGTTGTACTCAACTCTGTTTTTGCGCAGTGCATCGAGTTCTTTGATTGGAGTTTGATAAAGTCTTCCGTTTTTCACAGACAATTCTCTCGGCAGACTCATTTGCGCAAACCATTTTGAGTCGTTACAACGATGAGCAAGCGTATCCCAGTTCTGCATCCAGCCGATCATAATTCTGCGGCCATCCGGTGCTTCCACTGTCTGCATTGCATAAAAATCAATTCCATAATCCACAGACTGATTGAACTGCTCTTTTAAGGTATATGTATCCTTGTCCATTTCTCCTATGATACATAAAGTGCCGTTTCCGCTATGATATTCCAAGCCTTCCGGCAACATATCCTGCGGACTTGTCAGGAGAACGTGTTTTCCATCCAGTTCAAAGAAATCCGGACACTCCCACATCTTTCCAAAACGTTTCTTATTTTCTGCAAGGATGCTGACAAATTCCCAGTCAAATCCATTTGCACTTCTGTAAAGAAGAATCTGTCCACTTCCGTCTGCCGGTCTGCTTCCGATCACACAATAGAAGTTTCCATCTTTTCCTTTCCAGATCTTTGGATCACGGAAATCCACTTTACTTGCACCTTCCGGAAGATCCTTTTCTGTCAAGACCGGATTCTTCTCATACTTCACATAATCTCTTCCGTCTCCGACAGCTACCGCCTGTGTCTGTATATCTCTTTTACTTCCATCTTCTAATGTTTCATGATCTACGGCTGTATACATAAGCAATTGTCTGCCATCATCCAGCTCTATTGCGCTTCCTGAGAAACAGCCAATCTTATCGTAGTCTTCATCTGGTGCAAGAGCTGCCGGGAGATATTCCCAATGCAATAAGTCTTTACTTACCACATGCCCCCAATGCATACTGTCCCAATGTGTATCGTATGGATTATACTGATAAAATAAATGATATTCTCCCTGATAATATGAAAATCCATTCGGATCATTCATCCAGCCTACATACGGACTCACATGAAAAGCCGGTCTGTCTTCTGCTTTTATCTGCTTTCCCTGTTCATCTTCATATTTTCTAGCCTTTTCTAACATCTCACTCATGCAAATTCTCCTGTTGTTCGTATCGTTATTTTTCTTCACTTAATGACTTCTGATACTCATCAAAGTACTTCTGTTTAATTGAAAGATAATCTGAAAGCCCATACTGTTCCATTTTCTTTAGATAGGATCCCACTCTTTTTCAATTCCTCCATTCAGGATCCAGTCTGCTTTCTTCTGTTCTGCATATTTTTTTATATCTGTATCGTACTGAGATACTTTATTCGTATCATCAATGCTCATGAAGACATTTGGATAAACATATTTACTGTTCATATCCTGTAAATAAGTTTCATGCATATTATCCAAACGCCATTTTGCATCTTCTGGCTGTGTTACATATACATCATAATATTCATTTAAAACTGCAAGAGGGCCATTTACCGATTGTGCCTCACGCACTTCTACCGGAGACTGTGTTCCAAGATCCATATGCTTTAGCATTTCTCCACCATCTTTGTTTGTGGACAGTTCAAAAATGTTAAAGGAGTCCTTTTCTCCATAAGTTCCCCAGTTATTCTGTGGTGATTGAAGTGGTGCATACATCTGATCAATCCATGCAGCAGCAAGTGCTGTATTCCGACAACTTGACGTAAGAACACATCTTCCACGGTCAAATCCACTTGTTTCACTGTTGTTCTGTCTCGTGATATTTCTCATGCCATTCGGTCCCGTCAGCGCCGGTAGCATCACATAATCTTCATTGTTATCAATATTTGCAATGTCCCATGTGAAACAGAGACCGTATCGATGGTTCTTACCTTTTGCTACATAGGTGGACCACTCTTGTGTAAATGCTTCTGGGTCAACTAAATCCTCTGTCACAAGTTTATGTAACCATTCAATTCCTTCTTTATAACCTTCCTGAACAGTTGTGTAAATAACTTTTCCTTCATCCGTTACAGCGAAATGATCTCCCGTATCTCCATAACCTTTTCCAAATCCATTGATTAAAATTGCCGGATCTTGGTCTCCGTTATTGATAATAAATGACATTGGAATCACATCACCTTCGATTGAAAATTCTTTTTCAAGTTCATCTGCATGATCACGGAATTGAATCAATACCTGTTCCAATTCATCTGTTGTTGTCGGAATCTCAAGTCCTAGATAATCCAGCCATTTTTTGTTAATATATGGAATATCTCCGATTGCCTGAATGGCTTCTTTCCCGGCTCCAAGCTGTTCAATCCAAGGGAATGAATAAATATGTCCATCTGGTGCTGTACACATTGTCCTATATTCTGGATATTTTTCAAATACTGCCTGTAAATTCGGCATATATTTATCTATCAGATTTTCTAATGGAATAATGATACCCTGCTTTGCATAACGCAATAGATCATAATCACTCATTCCTGCATTGAATAATCCGTCCGGTAGATTTCCGAATTGAGCAAGTGCCAGATTTTTCTTATCTGAAAACTGATCCGATACAAAACAAGTCCAATCAATATGAACATTCGTCTGCTCTTCCATTCTCTGAAAGATTACTCGTTCATTTGGCTCCTGTGTTGATGTAGCCGGTGCACTTGTAATAAAGGAAAGTTCTGCAGTTTCCTTCAATGGAAACTGCACTTCCGTTGCAGGTGTATCCGGGTTGATTTCAGCTTCAAGCTGCTGCTCTTTTCCACAACCTGTAACTCCCACCAGCATCGTCAGAGATAGTACAATCGCAAGTAATGCATTTACTTTTCTTTTCTTCATATCTGTATCATTCCTTTCTTATTAGCCTTTTACCGATCCAACCATAATTCCTTTGTCAAAGTACTTCTGGAAGAATGGGTACATTACTAACAGTGGTAAACTTGATACTACAATGGTTGCATATTTGAGCTGTTCTGCTATTTTTGCCATTTCCGCTGTGCTCTGAATATCGGCAATCATGCCCGGCTGTGGTGTATTCTGTACTAAGATAGAACGGAGTACTAACTGTAATGGCTGCAAATTCGCATCATTCAAATAAATCATTGCGTCGAAATAACTGTTCCACATTCCAACGAAAGACCAAAGCGCCAGTACTGCAATGATTGGCTTACATACCGGAATCATAATTTTAAAGAAATGTTGGATTTCATTCGCTCCATCAATCGCAGATGCTTCTCTTAATTCTGTTGGAATTGACTGATAATAAGTTCTTGCAAGAATCATATTCCATACATTAAATGCTCCTGGAATCAGGATTGCCCACACTGTATTAACCATATGCAGTTGGTTGATCAAAATGAATGTAGGAATCATTCCACCGCCAAAAAACATAGTAATTAAGAAGATAATATTAAAAACCTTTCTTCCTACAAATTCTTTTTTGGACAGTGGATACGCTGCCAACAATGTCACAAAAACAGAAATAACTGTAAATGCAAGTGAATACAGGAAGGAATTTAAAAAGCCACGCCAGATCATTTCATTCTCTAATACTCTTCGATATGCATCTAATGTCCAGTCCTTAATATTAAAACTCAATCCCTGGTTATTCAAAACAGTCGGATCCATAAAGGACGCAAGTACTACATAGATAATCGGTATTGCTATAGAAAGGACGAATAAACCAAGAATGGTAAATCCGATTCCAAGGATTACTTTGTCTGTCCTTGAATATTTTTTCTTCTTTTTTTTCTCCATCTCTTCTCCCTCTTTTCTATAATCCTTCTCCGTCATCAGTTTCTTAACAACACAGTTTACAAAGATCAACAAGATAACATTTACAACCGAGTTGAAGAGACCTACCGCTGTCGAATATCCATAATCTCCGTTCAGAAGTCCAATACGATATACATATGTAGACAGGATTTCTGATGCCGGCAAGTTCATGTCTGTCTGTAAAGCATATGCTTTTTCAAAACCTATACTCATAATATTTCCGGCCTGTAAAATAAACTGAATTACAATAATATTTTTAATTGCCGGCAACTCTACATACCAGATCTGCTGCAGAAGATTTGCTCCATCCATGGTCGCTGCTTCTTCCAGCTCCTTGCTTGCATTTGCCAATGCTGCTGTATACATGATAGAGGACCATCCTGCTGCTTGCCAGATTCCGCTTGCAATATAAATTGTTCGGAATGCAGAAGGCATTGTCATCCAGTTTGTGCTAATTCCGAGCACTTTGTTCAGCGGTCCTACAGGTGATAAAAGCATACGAACCATACCGCAAAGTACGATGACTGAAATAAAATTCGGCATATAGATCAAAAGCTGAACTTTCTTTTTAATCCCTGTCTTACGGATGCGATTTAGAAGCAATGCAAGAATAATCGGAACCGGGAATCCCCACAACAGTCCATAGATACTCAATTTTAATGTATTCATCAGATAATTCATAAAATCTGGTGAAGATAAAAATCGCCTAAAATACTCAAGTCCTACCCAGGGACTACCAAGAACTCCTTTTATTACATTGTAGTCTTCAAAAGCTATCAGGAGACCACCCATTGGGAGATACTTAAAAATAATTGTCAGTAAAAGCCCTGGCATTAGGAAGAAAAGATATAACTGCCAGTTTTTCTTCATATAAGTCATCTTTTCTCTCCACGTTCGTTTGCTTACGGACTTTGCTTGATTTTGCATTCTTTTCATGCACTTCTTCCTCCATTCCTTTAACTCTATGGAAAACCGGTTACGTAACCGGTTACTTTATGGTTTGATATTACTATATTCTTCTCTTTCTGTCAACACTTTTGCGCGATAAAATAACCGGTTACGTAACTGGTTATTTAAGTGTTGCGTTTTTCCATGAAAATTGCTATACTAAAAAATATTATGAACCATCAGCCATCATATTGAAGGAGATTCAACTTTTATGAGTAAAAAACAGGTAACTTTTGCAGATATTGCGGAATACACCAATTTTTCAAAAACTACAATATCAAGATATTTCAATCACCCGGATTCACTGACGGTTGAAAACCAGGAAAAGATTTCACAGGCTCTTGATACACTTGGATATAAAAAGAATAAGCTGGCAAAGGTTCTGGCAAATGGAAAAAGTGAATTTATCGGAATCATTGTTCCAAACCTTTACCTGCACTATTATTCTGAGATGCTGACACAATTCCTTTCCAGTTACAGTGATTATCACTATAAATTTCTTGTTTTCGCCAGTGAACATGGCGCTGAAGAAGAACAACAGTACATCGAAGAACTTCTGTCTTATCAGATTGAAGGACTGATTGTTTTAAGTCACACTCTTCCATCTGAGAAACTTGCTTCCTATCAGATTCCTGTCATCGCAATTGAACGCGAAGCAGAATATATCAGCAGTGTCAATACTGATAACTATATGGGTGCACTTCAAGCTACTTCCCTGTTGATTCGGGATAAATGTGACATATTAATTCATATAAATGTCAATGTGAATAAATCCATCCCGGCTTATGACCGAATCCGAGCCTTTCAGGCTACTTGCGAAGAATATCATATTCCATATGATATAGATCTTAGTGTAGAAGGTGATTCTTATCATGAGATTTTAAACGTAATCCGAGAGATTTTCAATAAAATAGAAGCAAAATATCCCAATCAAAAAAAAGGTATCTTTCTCGCGAATGATACCTATGCAAATATGTTTCTTAATTTAATTTTCCAAAAATATGGAACATTTCCTTCTACTTATGAGATCGTTGGATTTGACAACTCTCCGATTGCCAGCGAGGCAATCCTTCCAATCACAACCATCGGCCAGCAGATTGATGTGATTGCAAAGACTGCCATGGATCTTCTTGTCCAACAGATGGAAGAGCAGAAAAAGCGTGTTCCCAAACCATTAGGTGAACCTGTTCATAAACAAATTGCCCCTGTATTAATTCGCCGTAATACAACAAAATAATTTTTTTTCATGATTGAGAACGTTGTCTCCAGCGCCAGGACCTGATTACCGGTTCCGGCGCTGTCTTCTGATATCTGCAGATACTGAGCAGTAATCCGAGCAGGATATAAGATGTCAGCATACCTGCTCTTCCTGTTCCAAAGAATGGACAGTAGATTCCCATATTACAGACTCCTCCCAGATTTTCTAATATAAAAACTACGGTCTGAATCAGGAACAATGCTGTGCATCCTGTCCCCATCACCATACCAAGCTGGTTCTTCTGGTTTAAAGAAATCTTAGCAAACCGAAGAACGAGCACTACCAGACAGAGAACCAACAACACGCCTGCCAGTATTCCATAAGCAGCTACCACACTGGCAAGCAGATGGACACTTCCGTCTACAGATGTCAGAAGTTCTTTAAACTGCGGATTGCCATGAAATGCTGAGCTTCCGGAAAGCATTTCCCGAATCACATTGACGCTTGGGAAATCTGCTGCATGATCACCGATTGATAATATAGCCGCTATACGCTCTTTCTGGTAAGCCTTGCCAAAACACCAGAGGCCTCCCGCAAGCAGCACCGGTATCAGAACGACTACTGCTCCGATTCCCGTAAGTACTGCTTTTTTACAAACCTGAAACCAGCCTTTGTGGACAGCCACCGCCAAAACCACACAATAAACCACTTCCAGTATCATTGCCCCAATCAGACTCTGGCTTCTTATAATCAGGAAATATGTTGGAATGACCATCCAAAGGATTGCCTTTAAAATTCCTCGGTATCCCTGACCTCTGTAACTATATAATACCGCTGCAAACAACGGAATTGTCAGCCAGAGTAAATCAATCAGATTCAATCCAATGCCGAATGGCATTCTAATATATCTGGTTGATCCATTCAATTTCAAACCGGCAACCTGCAGTCCAATGAAAAGTAACACCTGATATGCGATCAAGCTTGGTTTTGCATAAACCGCAATCCTCGTATAATCCATATAGCAAATACCAATCATCAGCACAAGTCCAAGCAAAAGTGCCGGCAGTTCTAGCGACGTATGCCAACTGGATGACATTCCTGTCCAGAACAATTCTTCTGTTTTTCCTGCACTCTGCTCAATACCTAAAGCAGTCTGATACATAACACTTCGTAAAAGATAGCCTGCAAAACTTAATCCAACAATCAGCGCAATCATTCCCCACGCCATTGTCGGCCGGTAGATTCTATCCATCTCAAGCCCAACTTCTACCGGATCACCCATTTCTCGAACCGCAGCTTCTTCTGCTTCTGTCTGACTCATTCCTTCACTTAGGAATTCCGCTTTCTGATCCTCAATGTGATCATTGATCTCCTGTTCTATCGTCCCTCTTGCCATCTTACAGCGAATCTGTTCTGTTAATGTATGTAAATACTCCTCTCGTCTCATCAAACATCACCCCTTCTAACAAACTGCTGCATTCAGCACATTCACTACAGCCGATGAATAAATTTTCCACTCTTCTTTCTTCTCTTCTAAAACTTTCCTCCCGGTTTTCGTAATACTGTAATACTTACGAACCTTACCACCGACCTCTTTCTCATAAACTGTCAGATATTTCTTATCTTCCATTCCATGAAGCAATGGATATAATGTGCCTGCTTTTAATTCAAACACATTCTGGGACTTTTCTCTTAAGGTCTCGATCATCTCATAACCATACATATCCTTTTCAGATAAAAGCTTTAATAATAACATTGTTGTACTTCCTGATACCAGACTTCTGTCAACTGCCATAACAATTCCTGCCACTCAAAATGTGATTAAATATACTCACACCGAGATAATGTAGACCCTCACGAGTTCTACTTACTGCTTTATCGTGTATGCTTTGGATTGATCGAAATCATATCTACTCACAAGTTCTTGTACACTCCACAGTCGTAAATTCCCGAAATAGCCTTCGGTACATACCTACGTTTGCGTTTATTTATGCAACTTCGTAAGTCATAGCATCTCTCAAATTAAGTGCAGCATTGAAATCTCTGTCTTCGATATAACCACAATCACATTTGAAAATTCTATCTGAAAGCTTTAAATCTTTCCTGATATTTTTGCAGCAATGGCAGGTTTTAGAAGATGGATACCATCTGTCTGCTACACGAAGTTCAATTCCATTTTCGTTGCATTTAGCTTGAAGTTTTATTCTAAACTCATAAAACTTCTGTGACGCAACTGCTTTTGAAAGATGTCTGTTTTTCATCATGCCTTTTACATTTAAATCTTCAATCGTAATGTAGGATGGTTTGGTTTTCACTATCTCTGCGATTGTTTTGTTAATGTAGTCGGTGCGGATATTATCTATCCTATGATGAAGTTTCTGTACCTTGAGCTTTTGTTTTTGTATATTCGCTCTTTGAGTGGACTCTCCTTTCTGTGAATTTTCATATTTTCGAGAAAGACTTCTCTGTTCTCGAATAAGTTGTTTTTCAAGTTTCTTTAATTTTGCTGATTTGTTAATGTTCTTATAAGTTTTGCCATTAGAAACAGTGGCAAAATCCTTTAATCCAAGGTCAATGCCAATTCCTTCATTGGAATTATCAGCTGTCTTGTTATCTGGCAGTTCTACAAGAACTGAAACATAATATCTGTCAGCTTTTATTGAAACTGTACCGCTTTTGATTACATATCCTTCTTTTGTTGTTGGAATATATCCTTTCTCTTTGATGCGAACCCAACCCAAAGTTGGAATCTTAAGTCTATGCCTTTCACACACGCAATCCTTTGGATTATTTCTAACGAAATACATTTTTACATCTGATTTACCTTTCTTTTTAAATTTAGGAAAATCACTCTGATGTTTAAAAAATCTTGTAAAAGCAGTACATCCGTCTTCGATGGATCTTTTCACGGCTTTTGAATACACTTCCTTAATCCATGCTTTATCAGGATTATTTGGAATGTATTCATTGTTAAGCCATACACTGAAGCTCTTACCAGTCATAAACTTTTCACCTTTATCATACAAGGTTTTGTTGTGACAAAGGTAGAAGTTATAGACATATCGGCAAGTGCCTATCGTCTTGTGAATCCTGATTTTCTGCTCCGGTGTGGGATTGATTTCCGTCTTGAAGCTCTTTAACAATTTCTTCATCCCTCTCTATTTGTTTTTTATACTTACGGAGTCCATACAACCTGCAGGAGAACACATGAAGAATAGAAACAATATCCTGCACGAGTTCTTCTTGTGGTGATAGTTCTTCATTGTTTACTATCACTATGGTCGTATTAAACTTCATGCAGAATTTTTCAAACCAATCATAGCCAAATCTGATAAATCTATCTTTGTGCGTTATGATTATGGTTTTGATTTTTTGTTCCATTACTTCATCCAATAATTTATTCCACTTCTTACGATTGTAATTCAGACCACTTCCATATTCTTCAATACATTGGTCTACAATAATGCCTCTGGCATTACAGAATTGACGTAAAAACGATACTTGATTCTGTAAATCATCCTTTTGATTCTTTGTAGAAACTCTTGCATAAATAACTACTTGGCGTATATCATTTTGGGTTTTTATGCCTTTAAATTGAAGATATTGGTCGTAAGTATAATAACGCCTATCAGTTGGAGTCCGATTTGCTTCTAGAATTCCTTCCCTGTCCCAACGCTGTAATGTTTTCACAGAAACACCTATTAATTCAGCAAAATCTTTTGGTTTATAATTCGTGATATTTGACGTGTTCATAATAATACCTCCATAGGTACATTTAAACACATTTAACCATATTAAGCAATATATTTAGTTACTTATAAATTCCTCCTTCTGATTTTACGTTAACCGCACACTTCTTAACATTCTCCTTGCGAAATGAAACTCATCTTGCAGTAAATATATCGGTTATCTATATATCTTAGTTTGATTATATA
>NZ_QTZH01000170.1:0-692 GCF_003462585.1 Ruminococcus sp. OM04-4AA
CCGTCTGCTGTTCCTGATGTAAGGTTTCCGTATGGATCATACTGATAACTGTTCGTCAGATTAGCATTTTCAGTCAGGATTCCGGTTACGCTGTTTCTTCCGTCATATAAATAATAACTGCTTTCTGTGGATTTATCAACGCTTATACGTTCTCCGATTCCACTTTCTCCATAAGTATAAGCCTGACGGACTTTCTCGTCTGCTCCATACTCTGCGAGGACTTCTGTATTCTCACGATTGATATCGTTGATATACTCTGTCAGTGTGTATCCTTTGGCATTGGAACCGCCTTTTACCAGAGAGGCAAGCTGCTCTTTCGGGCTGTTCCCATCTTCGGTACGCTGGTTCTCCGGGATCAGGACTTCATCGCCATAGCAGTCTTCCCATTTATAGGTGTTATCCAGTTCGAATACCCTGTTGTTATCTCCATCGTACATGGCTGCCATCAGGACTGTTCCACCCTGTTTTACCACTGCCAGACGATTTTCTGCTGTGTATTCATAAGTAACCGGGTCTGCACTGTTTGTCTTATCACATTCCTGGATCAGATTACCGTCCTTATCATAGCTGTAGGTTGTTCCCGGATCGCCCCAGATCTTTGCATTCGTGCGTTTGATGAGCTGGTTGGAATCGTTGTACTTATAGTTATATTTTGCTTTGCTGACACCATCTTCGATCTTCTCGTAAGAGGT
>NZ_QTZH01000171.1:0-690 GCF_003462585.1 Ruminococcus sp. OM04-4AA
ATTTGAAAAATATTATTCATAGATACTACCATGAAGAAACCACATATAATAGAAATAAACGGTAGGAACACCAAACAGTATCAATAATTGCTTTTTGATTGTTCTAAAAAGTGATTTGTCATTCACACCTATTCTTCGTAACGTAGAATAACGATATTTATATTTAGTTGAATCACTTAATGATTGAACAGCAAGGATTGTTCCTACAGCAGAAATAAGCACAAAAGCAATATATAAACAGATACTTGCAATCATAGCTGTCATAGAGTTTTGTTCTTCTACTGTTGTTCCTCGCATATTTATTCTATAAGACTGAAGAACATCTTCTCCGTTTTCATTTACTTCAATAAATTTATCTTCCATATCTTTTAGAAATTGTTGTTCATAATCGGCTGTTGTATCTTCTTTTGTATCTACAATAAGATGTCTTTCAGCTATTTCTAAATCTTGTGTATAAACATCTGGAACAACTACGGTAAATCGACCAGAATTACACATTGCATACCAATATGTTTGCGTATCTATTTCTTTCAAATTTAATTTTTCCCCATTTGATAATTGTAAGACTTTTATCTCATTATTGTTTTCAACTTTATGCAAATATTGTTTGTCTGTAATAATAAGATATTTCATTTTCTTTTAGCTGAGCTGTATCCAACCCCCTTAGTTCCAACATTTTATTGTAATCAC
>NZ_QTZH01000172.1:0-684 GCF_003462585.1 Ruminococcus sp. OM04-4AA
CAGATAAGGACACGACCTTTGAGGAATACACGACCATTGAATTATTGTCGGTGTCTATGCTGATTGTGATTAGTACCTTTGCCCTTGATTTTATCCATTCGGACAGAAGTATTTTTAAGATTGTCGATTTGGACGAAGCGTGGGCGTTCTTAAATGTGGCACAAGGAGAAACGCTCTCTAACAAGCTGGTTCGTGCTGGACGAGCTATGCAGGCAGGCGTTTATTTCGTTACACAATCGTCTGGGGACGTGGCAAAGGAAAGTCTGAAAAACAATATCGGCTTAAAATTCGCTTTCCGTTCTACTGACATCAACGAGATAAAACAGACCTTAGAATTTTTCGGTATCGACAAGGACGATGAAAACAACCAGAAACGGCTTCGTGATTTGGAGAACGGACAATGCTTATTGCAGGACTTATACGGGCGTGTCGGTGTGGTACAGATACACCCAGTCTTTGAAGAACTGCTACACGCCTTTGATACCAGACCGCCCGTACAGAGAAATGAGGTGGAGTGATGAAAGAAAGGATAAAAGGTGCGTTCACAAAAAGGAAGATACTTCACTTTCTCAAAATGGCTCTGTTCGTGGTGGCACTCTCCCTTATCCTGCTTTCACTTCTGGGGACGGTGGCTCATGCGACGGGGCTTGTGGACGATACCATAAACGCAGAAAATCTTTACTC
>NZ_QTZH01000173.1:0-666 GCF_003462585.1 Ruminococcus sp. OM04-4AA
ATAAATCCTAAAGAGTGTAAAATAGGTTATCTTCCTCAGAACTTTGGAATGATAAAAAACTATACATTGTATGAACATTTAAAGTATTTTGCATGCATGAAAAATATCCCCTATTGCGATTGGGAGGAAAATATTCAAGAGGTATTAACGTCGGGACATCTTGGAAATGTGCAGAACGTAAAATGCGGAAAACTATCGGGAGGAATGATTAGACGAGCCGGTATTGCACAAGCTCTATTGGGAATGCCAGATGTCATTCTTCTGGATGAACCTACGGTAGGACTTGATCCAGAAGAGCGAATCCGTTTTCAAAATACAATTAATAATTACAAACAAAAAAGTACAATTTTAGTTTCTACACATATTCTAGATGATGTTGAAGAGATATGTGATGAGATAATCGTGTTAAATAAAGGCAAGATACTCTATTGTGGAGAAACAAATGCATTGGCAATGTTGGCAAAAAACAGGGTGTTCACAATGTCAAAACAAGAGTCAATGCATTGGCAAGAATATGGTATAAATATAAAAAATTATTATGAAAATGATACAGAAAAAGTACGTTTTTTATTTCTTAGGGATGGAGAATATAATAATCCCAAAGCGAGAGAAGAGATTGCAAATGTAGAAGATGGATATATGTATTTATTAAAAAAGTATAGGAAA
>NZ_QTZH01000174.1:0-629 GCF_003462585.1 Ruminococcus sp. OM04-4AA
ATTAAGAGAATAAAAATCTTCTTTTGTTTTAAAGTGGTTTGATAACTTCTTCTTGCACAAGCTAAATTATTTGAAATAATTTGAGATTTTGATTCATATGCAATTAACTCTTTTTGAACATTAGTATTGTTCTCCTCAATTTTTTGATTTTCTTTTTTTACATTTTTCTTTGAACCAGATATTATCCCACACAAAAAAAGTAGTAAAAATCCACCACCCGCACCTATGATAATGCAATTTAAAAGTAGTTTAACCGCGCCAATTCCGGGATTTGTTATTATATATATATATATTATCCTATCTATAAACGGGATTGAAAAATGCATTATATCACATATTCCAGCTATAATATACAGTGCTACAGCAACCAATCCAGATATTCCTATTAATGGTGGTACTACACATATTCCCCACCCAATAGCACCTGCTATATAATCAATCCAACCAAATTTCTTGAATTCTTTTTTTTCATTTTCTTTGTTTTTTCTTTGATAATTTATATGTGACAGCTTTTGCTCTAAGTTGTCACATAACAATTTTTGTTCATAACACGATAATTCCAAATCTTTTTGTTCATAACACGATAATTCCAAATCTTTTGCTTTTGATACATATTCTTTTAAAAGAGC
>NZ_QTZH01000175.1:0-622 GCF_003462585.1 Ruminococcus sp. OM04-4AA
GATCGCCCCAGATCTTTGCATTCGTGCGTTTGATGAGCTGGTTGGAATCGTTGTACTTATAGTTATATTTTGCTTTGCTGACACCATCTTCGATCTTCTCGTAAGAGGTCCGGTTTCCGATCTTGTCATACGTATAATTATGGACTGTCTTTTTACCGCCCTCTGCTTTTTCTGTACAGCGTGTCAGTTCCCAGTTCGGTCGCTGTCTCGCTGACTACATATCCCTGATCATTGTACTTGTACGCATAAGTACTGATTACTTTGCCGCAGGAACCACAGGTATTCACAATCTTTGTGATATGATCTTCTGCATCGTAAGATACTTCCGTCTTTGTTCCATTGCTTCTAATCACTTCTGTCACACGATTCAGCGCATCATGCATACAGAGAACCTGCCACTGGCAGTTTCTCTTGCATACTTTGATATAAAAACTGCCAGGATTTTACCCCCGGCAGTCCGCTTTTTCCATATTCAATTATTCTGTTGTTGGAAACATCGCTGTCTCCAGCTTACTTCTTTCGGTTTCAGACAGCTCATACGTCCCGGAATGGTTCTTTTCCACTTTTACAGTTACTGTCACCGGATCTCCATAGCTGTTCTTATCAATGCTCTTCTGCACGC
>NZ_QTZH01000176.1:0-603 GCF_003462585.1 Ruminococcus sp. OM04-4AA
CGAAGAAAATAGATTTTATATTGGTATTAAAATGCCTGACGGTATGTATCATTCATTTCATGGGATAAATAAAAATGGTAATGTAGGAACACTTCTTTATGTTCATGGTAATGAAAATGCAAGGTATATAGAAAGCGAGGATTGTATTACAATATCTGAATTAACAGAAAAATTCATTAAGGCAGAGATTTCTTTTGATAAAGCCTTGGACATTGTTAAAAAGAAAAAAATTATTTATGCACCAGATGCTACTATGCAAGCTATGCTTTCTGATAAAAAAGGACGAGTTTTAATTATTGAACCCGGAATTGGGTATAGATATGAACAAGAAAATTTTTCACTTATTACAAATTATTCTATTCTAAAACCAGATATAACAAAGCCGTACATTGTTTCTGGGGATACAAGATACGAAGTGGCTAAAGAGTTATTGGCAGGATATGATAAAGATTTTTCAGTAAATGACGCATTTAAAGTATTAAAATCTGTTTCTCAAAAAGACTTGTGGGCAACTAGGGTTTCATTTGTATATTCTACAGAAAAAAAATAAAGTTTATTATGTCTTGAACAATGATTTTAGTAATGTATTTGAATTTCAGTTTT
>NZ_QTZH01000177.1:0-537 GCF_003462585.1 Ruminococcus sp. OM04-4AA
TCCGTAATGTTATCGGAATCATCAAATTGCTGTTGGATACTCTCATTAAAATCCTCTTCGATTTCTTTCTTGGCATCTTTTTCCGAGATTTCTAACAGATTTGCATAATCTTTATAATCTCCATGATAGTATGCATCAAGAGAACTTTGGACGTAAGATTTGGCATCGAAGTCTGGTTGTTTAGAGCACGCACTAATCCCAATACTTAACATTATCGTTCCCAAAATCATTAGATACTTTTGTAAGTTTTTCATCCTGTTATCCTCATACTTTTACTTTACGAAAAAATCCACAAATTTTCCGGCTTTTGATGGCAATTTAAATTTATATTCTTGTCCTTCATAATTGAAAGAAAACTTTCCACCAAATAATCCGGCTTTCCCTTGGATATTTTTCATATTCGGAATATAAATTTTCGCTAATCGTTCGCCATAAGAATTATCAATATTGGCTCGGTGAATATATAAAATATCTTCATATACACTCAGCAATACTAATCCCTTAACGCTCCCAATAAGACCACCTATTTTATTGCTA
>NZ_QTZH01000178.1:0-526 GCF_003462585.1 Ruminococcus sp. OM04-4AA
CCGTCTGATACCGCAGTTTAATATACTGCATGGGATTGAACGTAATATACTGCTTTGGAAATACTGCAAAACGGAAGGACTGCTGCATGACTGCGGAAAAAGAATGGATGTAATCTTTGCTATACCCCTTTCTCTCTTTTCCATCGGGATGAACTCCCCCGAAGGAAAGCAAATCGAAGAAGGATTGCAAATGTTCAGAGGTTACATTTTTCAGTTTCCGTTCTGCCAATGGGTGTTTCTTAATATTTCGGATTGTTCCGAGGTAATTCTCCACCGTACCATTGCTGAGCGTACCTGTTTTTAATTCCTCCTCTGCCCACACATCCAGAAGTTGTCCGACTGTGAGATTTTCCGCTTTGGCAACAAATTTCTTTTTCTCATAATCATCCATTGCCTGACGGAGAAGCTTTTCAGTTCCACTTTTGCTTTCTGTTCCAACGCATTCTTTCTGAACAAGATTGCCGCTTGCGTCCTCTACATAGAAGCGGTAGTACCATTTCTTTCCTTTTTTTCTTACAGATCCTTT
>NZ_QTZH01000179.1:0-526 GCF_003462585.1 Ruminococcus sp. OM04-4AA
CCGTCTGATACCGCAGTTTAATATACTGCATGGGATTGAACGTAATATACTGCTTTGGAAATACTGCAAAACGGAAGGACTGCTGCATGACTGCGGAAAAAGAATGGATATAATCTTTGCTGTAACCCTTTCTCTCTTTTCCGTCGGGATGAACTCCCCCGAAGGAAAGCAAATCGAAGAAGGATTGCAAATGTTCAGAGGTTACATTTTTCAGTTTCCGTTCTGCCAATGGGTGTTTCTTGATATTTCGGATTGTTCCGAGGTAATTCTCCACCGTACCATTGCTGAGCGTACCTGTTTTTAATTCCTCCTCTGCCCACACATCCAAAAGCTGTCCGACTGTGAGATTTTCCGCTTTGGCAACAAATTTCTTTTTCTCATAATCATCCATTGCCTGACGGAGCAGCTTTTCAGTTTCACTTTTGCTTTCTGTTCCAACGCATTCTTTCTGAACAAGATTGCCGCTTGCGTCCTCTACATAGAAGCGGTAGTACCATTTCTTTCCTTTTTTTCTTACAGATCCTTT
>NZ_QTZH01000018.1:0-53764 GCF_003462585.1 Ruminococcus sp. OM04-4AA
AAAAGAAGGAGGGTGAAAATACAGCCTCTAATATGAAATTTTTTTGGCTTTAGAGAAAAATTATGTATTATCGTTCAAATTGTAGCACAGGTACAACATATCTATAATTTTTTGTTTATGCGTCCCTCTAATGCCTAATGATTTTAAATCCACTGTTTCATCAGCTATTTCAGATAAGAACTTTTTCATATCCTCTGCTATTTCCGAATTGAGAACTTGCCTTGTATTGACTGTGATTAACTGTGCTAATCGGAACACATCGTTTTTATGTTTCTTTATATTTTTGCTGTCAACCTGCTCTCCATTCAACTTGCGTTCTTTTAAATCCAGCCACGCTTTCGCCTTAAATGGTATCAGGCAAGTCGGACTTAATACCGGAATGCCTTCAACCATCATTTGTCCAGTTTTTAGCAATTCATAATACGCTTCATTTAGAAGGATTGCCGACAAGCTGGAGATTTCATCGTCTATCGGAAGCGGTGTGAGAACTGCATCATCTTCCAATATAATAAAATCTGGATTTCTGGAAAATATTTCTATCATATATGGATATTCTTTGCTTTTCGGAGATGTGAAACGATAAAACTGTGCATTTCCGGTACTTTTATTCAAATGCTCATATCCTGCTTCCTTGACATACTCCCAAAACTGCCTGCCGAACTCCGCTGTTATGGATTCGGCAATCAATACAATATCTACATCTTTTGTAGCACGAAATGGTAATTCTTCATTTTCCATAATCAAATCACAAGCTGTCCCACCGATGATGACATATTGATTTTCAAAACCCTGAAATCTTTCCTTAAATTTTGTAAATCCGCTGACCATTACTCCTTCAACCTTCTTTCCTGTAATTCATCTACTGCCTCTTCAATTCTCTCATCGTTTGTATCTGCAAAAGACAAAACAATGGAAATATCATCAGCACTGTTATCCTCTGAAAATTGTTTCGGGCTGTATGCCCATAATTCAAGTCTTACCTGCTTATTCGGGTCTATCAATTCATCAGTCAACAAGGTTTTATCATAATCTTTCTCACTAATTGCATAGGTAACAACTCGACTTGGATTTAGCATTGTTTTTTCAGAAAGTGCCGTTTCCCCTGCAAAGACCATATTTTCTGTAACTTGCGTCTTATCTATATATCCTGTTTTTCGAACAGGAGTCGTCAAATATACTTTTGCTTTTTCAAATAATTCATCTCGCTTATATTTTGACTCAATAAACTTATTGACACCGTCTTTTGCTACAAGAAATAAATCCGTCGCTTCTAACTGCTTTACTGCTCTGGTCAAGGTCATTGCTGTAAATGGAAGCACTTTTCCGGCTTCTGAAATATACAATCGCTTTTTCTTACTGTACAGATAAAATAAAAACAACTGCTGCGTGGAGTAAACAAACTTACCTGTCAGCTTTTGGGGTTCTTTCTCATCAGAAAGCATTGTCCCGATGAAAGGAAGAAAGACCTGCTTATCAGTAATAAACGGTATATTATTTTCTATAAGGCTTTTTCTTCGATAATTAGATACCGACGCAAGTTCAAATGCGACTGGTACATTATCAATCTGCTGTATTTTTGTAATCTGTTTTTTCAATGCCGGAAGTGTGGCAAGTTCTTCTGTCGGAGCAAGCATTATACAGCGTCTGTTTCCAATATATGCTGTGTGAAAATCATAACTCCCTGCAATATAAACAGGCAAAGAATCCTGATGATTCCATGCTTCATATTTTATAGAAATCCCGAATACGCTTGTAAGCATATTTCCAATTCTCCTTTTAACTTAATTTTTTTCATTTTAACTTGATCAATGTTAAAAGTCAAGTTTTTGAGTTATTTTAAGTTTATGCAGATAGTTGCACAAACTTTTTTCATAAGCAAAAAGGAGCTACGCACTATAATTGAACTGAACGTACCTGGACTACTGTGTCCAATCTTTTCTTTCAATCCCATTCACTCTCCCAATAATCATACGCATCATCATAACCATCATCGTAATTACCATCGCCGAATTCCTCAGCCCACTCTTCTGCGAAATCGTCTGGATCATCATAATCTGATACATCATATGGGTCAGATGGATATATGATGATGTACTCATAGTAATCGGATTCGCTGGCAAACAAGATATATCTGCCTTCTACAAATCCTATGTAACCATCACCTGTCGGAAATCCTTTCTTCATTGCCAGTTCCTCCATTTCTTTTAGAATTTAATTTTCTTCTTTGATGATTACAGTGTAAGTCAATAGATGGGGTATAAAAACACCACCTAACTATATGAGTTCTTCAAAAAATGCATGTGGAATCTATTTCAAATGTAAAAGAAGGCTCAGATGCCTCTCTCACCTGAGCCAATAATGTTACTCTCTTTGTCACTGCAATTTGTATTATCCTGAAAAATGTTATGCTACATTCTCATCATTACCGATCTGTGGTAAATCATCATCACTTCCGATTACTTTTAATCCAAGCAATGTAAGAGTCACGCCTAAAGTAACCGTTACCACTCCACCGATTGTTTTTATTATCCGCTCGTGAATTTTCTGCTGTTGCAAATACAATTCTGTAATTTTTTCAGCTTCTGCAATCATTTTATCTGAAAGATTTGCCCTTTCTTCCGCTGTTAAATTTTCGTTCTCTAGTTGTTTTGAAAAAGACTCTAGCACAAATTGATGAGCATCCACAGCCTTTTCATATTCCTCTTTATTTGTCGCCAAAATTGTTTCACATATTTGCGTATAATGCTCAATTACTGTTTTTGCAAAATCCACATATATAGGGAATTGTTTTATGACTTCCATTGCTACTTCCTTTTCCATATATGGAATCATAGAAGTAAATTCCATCACTTTTTCTTTACTCAGGTTTCGAAAAGAATCAATTTGCAATGCTTTCTTCACCGCTTCTTCTGAATAGTATTTTTTTCTGATTTTCTTTTCCATACTGTATTCTCCTACTTAGCTTCCTTACGGATGGTTCCTATTTTTTTATCACTCCTCGTGTCTCTTCCGTCTTTATTTCGAATAGTTCCTGGCGGAAGACCATGTTTCTTTTCAAATGTACCCACCCTACAATCGCTTCTTGTTTTTCTCATTTTCTTTTCCTCTCTTTCTATTGATTGTTGTTTGTTTTTCATGATTCAAGTATAATAAACTATATACAACAAATACACGTACAACATGCGGACTTACACATCGGTATTCCTCATGTTTTGTGACATACAGGGAGGTTATTCTCATGGGAAAGCAATCCACCAGGGAAAATAAGACAATTTACCAGATTTGCAGAGAAGAGGCAGGGCTTACAAGATCCGAAGCCAGTGAAAAAATGACTGCAGTCTCCGACTCTAAAATTGAAAAATTTGAATATGAAATGCAGGATCCTACACCTTACGATATCATTCAGATGGCTGACGCTATAAGCGTCCAGATCTTTGCAATTATTTCTGCTCTCATAAATGCGAGATCGGTCACCGATATGTTCCGGAAGTAGAAGTGTCCGATCTGTCAGATATCATTCTTGAGACAATCGCCAGTCTGAATGAGATCAACCCTCTCACCACACGCCTGATCCAGATTGCCCGGGACGGCAAGATCAGTGATGATGAGATGAAAGATTTCGCCTTCATCAGCAAAAAGCTGGATGAAATCTCTCTGGCTGTCGATTCCTTAAATCTCTGGGTAGATAAAACCGCCAACGAACAGGGTCTCAACATTGATCTGCTCAATGCAGAAAAAGAAAAATTGAAGTAAAGCAAAGGCAGCGAACCAACTTATCCATTGATTCACTGCCTGTCTTTTTACATACGCTGTAACTGATTCACGATGTATTCTGTTCTCCGGATTGCTTCATCCACCTGGCGTCTTGCCGTATTGATCCGATCCTGTACCATCCAGTCCACTACAAATCCATCAAAGAAATAGTCGGCAAACGAAAGGAAATCGCCGGTATCAATGTTCAGATTACATGCCATGTTGACATCATCCAATTCTTTACTGAAGTTGCGAAAGTCATATTTCGCCTGCTCCATATTCTGCTTTGCCTGATCCATCTTGGAATGTTTCAGCATCGTAGTAAAAAATCCACCGCCAAATATATCTGCCAGTCCCCAGTTCTTTGCACTGTTCAGGTTTTCTCTGGCTGTTCGCAGACTGTTCAAAGCCCTGTTTCCGGCATTGATTGCTTCTCTTTTTTCTTTTTCTATGTCATACATATGCTCTGATCTCCTTCATCTGATTTATGATTTCGATACGATAAGTCCAATAATCCCACCAATGAGCAGTAGCGGAAATGCGATATAAACCAAACCGCCTACCACCATTCCGATTAATATCACCGGGAAAAATACCACGGTACAAAGCAACTTCAAGATTCCCCAGGATGCTTTCAGTCCAAATATAAAAAACTTGCCTATAAACCAGATCATACAAATTGTAAATAATAACGTTAACATTCTTCTTCTTCTCCTTCTGCCATCTTCTTATACATGGCTATCTGTAGTTATTTTCTTTGATTTATCCGAAACGAAAGCCGATGTATTTCTAATACCTATTTTCTGGCTGAATTCCGGATTTTTATCTATTTTTTCTATCAATCGGATCATTTTTATTCTCTGTTCCGTATTCATCATGCCACCCCGTTTCTTTCTAGCTTCTATCTCTTAATGGTTGTTTTCATTATAACGGAATGATTTTCTTAAATATACATCAGACTTGTTGACTTTCGAATCTCTAATTCTCGAATTTTGAGAAATGCAAAAAGGCTCAGCAGAGACCTTTCTCCCCTGAACCTATACACTTATGGCATTATCTCCGCCTCCGTTCTATCTCCTGATCCAGATATTTCGGAATCGGCTTTCCGGATTTTACTGCAATGGCAATCTGTTTTTCACGCAGTCTCTTGATTACAGATCTTCGCTTCTTAAGTTTTACATTATGATCTGTTCTTACAGTTTCTTTTGCATTCGCCTGTTTTTTCTCATTATTTACCAGGCCATCTACCATATTATAATTGGCTTCTGTTCCGGACTCACGGCTTCTTTCAAAGGTTCCATTCTCATAGAATTTCTGATAATGTTCCAGACGCAGGGTATTCTGTCGTCTAAGCTGATGAACAGGATTTTGTGGAACATGCTGTTGTATATATTCATGGATTTTCTGCCTGGTTTCTTCATCGAATCCCTGTTTACATTCATCAACGATTGTTTTTCCATAAGCATCTAAGATAACACCTCTCGCCTGATTGCCATACTCCTGGTGTTCCATCAGATAGAACTGCTTCCCGTCAATGATCACCGTATCTGCAGCCGCCCAATTTCCTTTCTTCCCATCAATCTGATAATTCTTCGTATCGATCGTGACAAGAGCACCGGAAGTATTCAACCGGATAAATCCGGCAAGATACTGGGGAACGACTTCATCCAGATATCCATGACTTTTTCAGTTTCCTGCATAGACTGAATCGACATCTGCCTGTAATATTCCACACAAATCGGCACGTTTTGTCTGGATGCTTCCTGATACGGCAAGTGCCACAACACTTTTCCCTCTGTATTCTGATCCACACGATAAACTGCAAACTGATTAAGCTTCATAGACATCATCCTCCAGGTTATTCAGATAGTAATTCAGATCCAGCGAGTAGTAATATTTATCTTCGATGGGAAATCACTAAGGAACAGACTGCTTATCTGTATCATAGGATTATAACCTCTGCCGGGTACTCCGCCAGCTCCGTAGAGAAGTATCATTATCATTCTGATTGTCATCGCCATATCAGGGGCAACCTGATACTCATAGCCGGAGTTCTCGCTATTCTGAAATACAGAAATCACGGCATACCTGCTAAAGTAGCTATCATCAGAAATAAAGTCTTAGTGAATGACTTATTCAATTTTCAAGCGAAAAGGCTTCCGTTTTTGCTATCCGGAATGAACCCCTTCACTCATTTGGACAAAGGTGTATGAAATGCACACCCAAAATCGCCCCTTTTGCAAAAATTTCTTGAAAAATTTTTTTTGAACGAATCAGGACCACCCGTCCAACGGGTGGTTTGCTCTAGGGCTATAAGCCCTTGTTACTAGGCTAGCGTCTCAAGGCGCTAGCTTTCTCTTTAGGCTATGGGAATTCTGTTTTCACATTCTTCCCACAGCTCCGTTCAAGCCATATTGCTCTTGACTCGCGCTACCCCTTAAGGGGCATCTACTTAGCATTAACCCTTAAAAGGGTCTTCATATTCTTTTACACTTAACTTATCCATTGCAATATCATGCTTTTCCTGTTCTTGGATATACTTTTTTATTGTTGCTTCATTTAATCCTACTGTGCTAACATAATATCCTTCCGCCCAGAAATGACGATTTCCAAATTTATATTTTAAGTTTGCGTGTTTATCGAATATCATAAGTGCACTTTTTCCTTTTAAATATCCCATAAATGATGATACGCTTATCTTTGGTGGAATACTTACTAACATATGGATATGATCTGGCATTAGATGTCCTTCAATAATTTCAACACCTTTATAACTGCACAATTGCTTTATAATATCTCTAATATCCTCTTTGTATTGATTGTAAATTACTTTTCGTCTATACTTTGGTATGAAGATGATATGATATTTGCACATCCATTTTGTATGTGCGAGTGAATATTCTTTCTTCGCCATAAATTACCTTTCCTTTCTACAATATAGCCTGAACAACTTTATTGTACACGGAAAGGTAATTTTTTTGTATAACAATCAACGCGCACCCGCATAGCGGGTGGTTTATTGTTTCGTCCATCTACATTTTTCGGATCAACGAAAAACTCCAATGGACTCAACAGACTAAAGTCCATAATAGAAAAAGCCCTTTGAGAAAAGATTTCTCCTCTCTCAAAGGGCTTGATAAATGGGAATTTTCAAATTAGTCTTTGCAAATAACCTTTGAACCTTCACCATCAATTACAATTCCCTGACGGTTGTTAATCGGGCATAGATTCAAATCCGAAAACTCAGTCATTATTTTCTCGGTAACTTTCTTAAATGGTGCTGTAAGATAATGCGGAAGAACATAGAAATCAATCAAATCAAGCCCTGCATCATCTTCTTGTGAGTAGTCCTCTGGCTTTTCATCCATTTGCTCGATATATTGGATGCTTGGAGCGCATATAATTGCGCCTGCCGACTCGCCGATCATCAATTTTCCATTTGCCAATTCCTTTTTCAGTAGCCCATCAGTTCCCGTTTTACGGAGCTGGTCCATAAGAAAGAAAGAATTTCCGCCGGTAAAATATATCACATCTGCTTCTTCAAAAACAGACTGTATCGTTGAATAAGCCTCCGTTGAAATATCAATTTCAGTTACGATTGCTCCCAACTTTTTGAATAATTTTCGAGCCGAGCCGACATAACCGGTGTAGCCTTCACGCAGTGAAGCTGTTGGAATAAATGCGACTTTCTTATTTTCAATTTCTTCCTTTATCAGACTTCCCACACTTGAAAAGTGCGAACATAAAAATAGTTTCATCAATATTCTCCTTTATAAATACCAATTTATCTTTTTCTTTCTGAAAATGGGCAATTCCGCAATGGAACTGCCCATATATCTTTAAAATATGCGATTTTTAAGGCTCTGCACTGTTTCAAGCACCATTTGGTGTAAATTTGGTGTATTTGTGTATTTTCAGAGCTTTTTCACAAATGAAGTACATCCCGTTTTGTAAGGTAAAACGGTACTTCTTAATAGAGCTTTGCACCTGCCGGAATATGGTCATCTACCATAAGGAGATGAAGCTTTTCTTCGCCTTCTTCTTCGTGAATAGCGGAGAGGAGCATACCGCAAGAGTCAATACCCATCATAGCACGAGGAGGAAGATTTGTGATAGCGATAAGTGTCTTACCTACAAGCTCTTCCGGCTCGTAATATGCGTGAATACCGCTTAAAATGGTACGGTCTGTGTCTGTTCCGTCATCAAGGGTAAACTGCAACAGCTTCTTTGACTTCGGTACAGCAACGCATTCTTTAACCTTAACTGCTCTGAAATCTGACTTTGAAAATGTATCAAAATCAACATCTTCTTCAAACAAAGGCTTAACTTTCACCTTAGAAAAATCAATTTTCTCAGGCTCTGAATTTGGTGTAGAAACCTCTTTAGAACTTACACCATTTTCGGATTTTACACCACCGATGGACTTCATTGTCGGGAACAGCAGCACATCTCTGATTGCCTCTGCTCCTGTCAGCAACATACACATTCTGTCGATACCGAATCCGATACCACCTGTAGGTGGCATACCGATCTCCAGTGCATTCATGAAGTCTTCATCTGTTGTATTGGCTTCATCATCTCCCTGTGCAAGCAGTTCTTCCTGTGCTTTGAAACGCTCTCTCTGATCGATTGGGTCATTCAGCTCTGAGTAAGCATTCGCCATCTCCCATCCATTCATGAAGAACTCGAAACGCTCTACGTATTCCGGATTCTCCGGTTTCTTCTTTGTCAGTGGAGAGATCTCAACCGGGTGATCCATAACGAATGTCGGCTGAAGCAGGTGCTCCTCTACGAACTCCTCGAAGAAGAGGTTAAGGATATCACCTTTCTTATGTCTCTCTTCAAATTCTACATTATGCTCTTTTGCAAGCTCTCTTGCCTGCTCCAGAGTCTCAACTTCATTCCAGTCAACGCCTGCGTATTTCTTAACTGCATCAACCATTGTGATACGTTCGAACGGTTTACCAAGATCCATCGGGATTCCTTTGTAAACGATCTGTGTTGTTCCAAGGACTTCCTGCGCAACAAAGCGGTACATGTTCTCTGTCAGATCCATCATGCCGTGGTAATCTGTATATGCTTGGTAAAGCTCCATCAAAGTGAACTCTGGGTTATGTCTTGTGTCAAGACCTTCATTACGGAATACACGTCCGATCTCGTATACTTTCTCAAGTCCTCCAACGATCAGTCTCTTCAGGTAAAGCTCAAGAGAGATACGAAGCTTCAGATCCTCGTTCAGGGCGTTGAAATGTGTCTCGAACGGTCTTGCAGCTGCTCCACCTGCATTTGCTACAAGCATTGGTGTCTCAACTTCCATGAATCCTTCTCCGCTTAAGTATTTACGGATCGCTGCAAGGATCTTGGAGCGTTTGATAAATGTATCTTTAGAGTCTGCATTCATGATCAGGTCTACGTATCTCTGACGGTAACGTGTGTCTGTATCTGTCAGGCCGTGGAACTTCTCCGGAAGCATCTGTAAGCTCTTGGAGAGAAGTGTCATCTTCTCAGCGTGGATAGAGATTTCTCCTGTTCTTGTTCTGAAAGCGAATCCTTCAAGTCCGAAGATATCACCGATATCAGATTTCTTGAAATCAGCGTAAGCATCTGTTCCGATTGCATCTCTTGCTACGTATACCTGGATATTTCCCTGTAAATCCTGGATGTTACAGAAAGAAGCTTTTCCCATAACTCTCTTGAACATCATACGTCCTGCGATTGCTACGTGGATCGGACTTGCATCCATGATGCTTCTTCTCTCTTCGTAATCATTCTTAAGAGCCTCTTTTGCCTGCTCTTCATCCATACCTTCTACGTTCGGCTGCTGGTGATCTTTTAAAAGCTCTGCCTCATGTGCCTCATAGAGATCTTTCACTTCGAGTGAATGGTGTGTCTGGTTAAACTTTGTAATCTGGAAAGGGTCTCTTCCGTTCTGCTGCAGTTCTGCAAGTTTCTCACGGCGAACCTTTCTCAGCTGATTCATATCTGGTTCCTGTGTGTTCTTCTGATTCTGTCCCACTGTCTGTTCTCCTTCCGTTTCTATCTGCTCTTACATTGATTTTATATAAGTCAACTTTATACAAATCAACGTAAAACATTCTCTTTTTATATTGTCTTTTTAAGCGAATTCAGACCTCTTAATAGTAAGAGGTCTGTCCTAAGCTGATTATGAACGTTTGATATCAAGTACTTTGTACTGGATAACTCCTGCCTGTGTCTCAACATCAACGACATCATTGATTTTCTTTCCAATCAGTGCGTGACCTACCGGAGACTCGTTGGAGATCTTTCCTTCCAGACTGTTCGCCTCTGTAGAACCAACAATCTTGAACTCCATCTCTTCGTCAAATGTAATGTCGTAAACCTTTACTGCACATCCGACATTGATCTTATCAAGATCAACTTCATCCTCTACTACAACTTCTGCATTCTTCAGGATTGCCTCAAGCTCCTCGATACGGGCTTCGATATCTCTCTGCTCGTCTTTCGCTGCATCATACTCAGCGTTCTCTGAAAGGTCTCCCTGCTCTCTTGCCTCTTTGATCTTACCTGCAACTTCTTTTCTCTTTACTACTTTCAGATTCTCAAGTTCGTCCTCAATTGCCTTTAATCCGGCATAAGTAAGTAATCTTTTTTTTGCCTCTGCCATTGTTCCTGCTTCCTTTCTACTTCCTTACCGTCACTGTCTGCGGCAGTAACGTCTCGTTTCCTATAACATTTACAGATTCTCTGCAAATTATTTTCTGTCTATACTTTTCATGCATTCAAAGTTCCTTCTCTATATTTTGTCTACAGATCTTATCGGTTTCAAAATGCACGACTGCTGTCTTTTTTCACCGACGCCAATGCCCTCATCAGCGTCCGTCCGCAATTTCAATATTATACTCAAACTAGCGCTTTCTGTCAAGTTGAAAGAGCAGTTCTTCCAGTTCCTGATAGGACTCTACGCGGTTGATTTCTTCGCGTAATTTTGCAGAGCCTTTCAGTCCTTTTGTATACCATGCCACATGTTTTCTCATCTCGCGGATACCAATGAATTCACCTTTGTATCTCAGCTGTAATCTGGCATGGCGGAGCATCATATCACGAATCTCTTCCAGACTCGGACGTTCCGGCAGCACGCCTGTCTCTTCATATGTGATCATCTCGGAGAAAATCCATGGATTTCCCTGTGCTCCTCTTGCGATCATGATTCCGTCACATCCTGTCTGTTTCACCAGCTCTTCTGCTTTCTGCGGACTTGTCACATCTCCATTTCCAATTACCGGAATAGAGACCGCCTCTTTCACCTGACGGATGATATCCCAATCTGCCTGTCCGCTGTAATACTGTTCTCTTGTCCTTCCGTGCACGGCTACAGCTGCTGCCCCGGCCTCCTCAATGATCTTCGCGATCTCAACCGCATTAATGCAGCTGTCATCAAATCCTTTTCTTATCTTCACAGTGACCGGCTTATCAATCGCCTTCACCATTGCACTGACAATCTCATAAACCAGCTTCGGGTTCTTCATAAGTGCAGAGCCTTCCCCGTTACGCACAACCTTCGGCACCGGACATCCCATATTAATATCCATGATATCAAACGGACGCTCTTCCACACGTTTTGCCATCTCACTCATAATCTTCGGATCTGATCCAAAAAACTGAAGTGACACCGGCTGTTCATCCGGATGGATCTCCAAAAGTGACTCTGTATTCTTATTATTGTATAAAATCGCTTTTGCGCTGACCATCTCCATACACAAAAGACCTGCTCCCTGTTCTTTGCACAACACACGGAATGGAAGATCTGTCACTCCGGCCATCGGTCCTAAGATGTAGCGGTTTGGCAGCGTCACATTTCCTATTTTCAACTGTTTCATCATATTCTATTCTTTCTAATCTATAACTATTCTTCTTATTTGACTTTAGTATCATAGTAAATAACTGCCGAAAAGTCAACGTACATGATCTGTTCTTTCGCATTCATACAAAAAGTCTGAATAAATCCGGCAATCGCAAGGTTTTTGCAATCCTCCATTTATTCAGACTTTTTTATCTGTCTTTTAATATCTCTTGATTTTTCTTGAAGCTGTCTTCTCAAATTCTTTCTCGCGAATGATCAGACTATAAATCTTTTTATATGCCGGTGCTCCCTGATTATATTCATCAATCAGTTTTTGGAGTTCTGCACGGACTTCCTCTTCTCTTTCAAGTCCCTGCTTTTTTGCGTACTCCTCATCCGGATATATTTCTGCCTCGATCACTCCTTTTGCTTCTCTTACTACTACTTCCTGTACCAGTCTTGAAGAACTTAATTTATTCTCCACTTCTTCCGGTGAGACATTTTCTCCATTCTTTGTAATGATCAGGTTCTTCTTTCGTCCTGTCAAATAGATAAACCTGTCTTCATCTACATATCCAAGATCTCCTGTGCAAAGCCATCCATCTTTCAGTGCGGTTTTTGTTTCTTCCGGCATCTTGTAATATCCTTGCATTACACTGCTTCCACGAACCCACAGTTCTCCATCTACGGTCTTTGCCTCGCAGTTTGGAAGAAGTTGTCCTACTGAATTCTTTTTTACATTCCATGCAACATTTGTACTGATGACCGGTGAACATTCTGTCATTCCATATCCCTGGAGAATCTGGATTCCAAAACGTTCGAACAGCTCAATATACTCCGGATTCAGGTATGCCCCTCCACTGCAGATCGTATGGAACTGAGATCCAAATACTGCTTCTTTTACCACTTTTTCCGGAAGGTCTTTTACGTCTTCTAATTTTTTCGCAAAAGTTTCAATCATAAGCGGTACCATCAGGATCATATTCGGCTTAAATAATTTGATATTTTTCGCCACACGCATCAAAGAGTCGTTGATACAGATAATTGCACCGAGAGAAATTCCTTTCAGGATATCCATACTCAGGCAGTATGCGTGGTGAATCGGTAAAACTGACAGGAGCACATTTCTCTCTGGGAGCTTCATATCCAAACATGTCGCGTTCTCAACGAGATTTCTATGTGTCAGCATCACACCTTTGCTCTTTCCTGTTGTCCCTGATGTGAACATAATCGTACAAAGTTGATCCGGAGTAATCTCTGTTTTTTCTACTCCTGTATCCTCATCTATCGTTTGTTCCATCATTGATTTTTTAAGAGAAAGTATATTGCCCTCATTCGCTTCTTTCTGCATAGAAAGGATGTACTTCAGTTTTGGACACTTTTCTTTCGCTGCTTCGATCACATCTTTACGGATCTCATCCAGAATCAGGATTGTTACATCTGCACGGTCGATAAGTTCACACAGTTCTTCTGCCGGAAGTGACACATCCAACGGTACTGCAACATTTCCGCCGTCCACAATTCCAAAATAGGAAGCAATCCATAGATAAGAAGTCGCACCGATTAATGCGATATGACTTTTTGGATCTCCCAGTTTTTTCAATAATGCTGTTATTCTCTCACTGTCTTCTTTCAACTGTGTGTATGTCTTTGCCGCAATTTCATTTTTTCCTGTTTTGTAACGGATTGCGTCTTCATTTCCAAAACATTTTTCTGCATTTGTAAGAATATCGCGAATTGTTCTATATTCCATTTTCTTTTCCCTCTACTTCAAAGACTCAAGATACGCTACAGCTTCTCCGACTGTTCGGATACCTGCTGCCTTGTCCTGTTCAATTTCCACATCCATCTCATCTTCTATTTCCCCAAGCATGCTCATAAAATCAAAGGATGTGAATCCAAGATCTTCCATAAAACGTGATTCCGGCTTGATATTTTCCTGTTCAATTTCTACATAATTACAAATAATATCTACTAACTGCTCAAACATGATTTTTTCCTTTCCATTCTGTCCTGATCGTGATTCTCAACATGATCCGGATCATCTTTCTTTTATACAAGCTTTATAATTTCTCCAATTGTAAGTTCAGGATTTTCTGCTCCCTTGAACATAATTTTACATAAATAATAATACAGATATTCCAACTCTTCTCTTGAGATTGCTTTTTTCTGATGTTCAAAGTTGAAATCCAATCCATTATCCTCTGGTCGATGCATGACTGTCAGATACATTGCCTGTGTTGTCATTCCATTCGGATACCATTTTGTCTTATATTGAATTCCTCCAAGATCTTCCAGTCCTTTCTCCTGCAATGTCATCGGCTGGTAAGTCAAAGACATCGGCTCATACGTCAGTCCTTTCTGTGGCTGTGGATATGTCCTGGAGCGATATGCGAAATATTCTGTCGGGTCATAATTTGCATGACGGAATAATTCATTCTGCTTATCACGGATTTCATATACTGCATCAATAAACTTCACATCTTCTGAAAATACGGTACGAAACGGGAACGAATGAATTCTTGTTCCACCGGATTTCTTTTCCTTTAATGTAGCTCTTCTGGCAATCGCATTATTGATCGATACATCCTCCTGTCCATTCATTTTCTGGAAGTAAGTACGTAATCCCATCAACAAAAGACATGCCAGAGATACCCGGTACTTTTCACAAAAATCCATCAGACGTTTGGTCGGTTCTGCTTCCAAATGAAAGATATCCAATGCAGAACTCACATCATCTGTCGCATTAAATGCAGAACGAAGCTTTGGATTTTTAAACATTTCCCTCGCTGCATCCAACTTATCTGTTCCATTAACACCGTTATAAACCGGCTCTGATGCTTCAATCAGTTCCCTGAAAAATTCTCTGTCTCGCTGCTGTGCTTTACTTCCGGCTTCATATGCGAGATCCTTCTTTACCTGATCTATGTAAGAACACATATCCTTTGGATATGGGACACCTTCGTATTTTGCATTACAGTACAGCTCAATAATATCCTTCAGAAATGTGATCAGTGACTGGGCATCTACCACCATATGATGTCCGAGGAAATACACTCCGTTGAATCCATCTGAAGTGCGGATCATTTTAATCTTCGTCATCGGTGAATCCTCGAGTGGGAATGGAACTGTTGTCCATTTCTGCATCGTATCAGCTGCCTCTTCCATAGTCACATTGGAGAAATCAACGAACTCTATCTCCCGTTCTTGTCTGTCCTGCTCTGCACTTACAACATACTGATATACATTCCCCTCTTTGTCCTTTGCAAAGCGTATCCGCATCCCTTCATTTCTCTCATATGCTTTGTAAATGGACTCTCGGAGTACATCCCGATCCAGATCTGTGCCAATTGTCAGGCTTGTGCCAATATTCAGTACTGCCGCATTCGGACAAAATGGCAGATAATACAAATGAAATTTTTGCGCTACCGTCAGTGGGTATACAGGATATCCTTTTCTTGTTTTCATCATTCTATGATTCCTCCTATAAATGAATCCATTGCTCCTTCATAAGCTTCTCTGTCTTTATAATAACTTTCGCAGTGTCCTGCCCCGTGGATGATCAGCTTCTGTTTTGGAGATTTACAGTTTTTATAGATTTCTTCCGACATGCTGCACGGAACAAATGTATCTGCGTCTCCATGGATCAAAAGAACCGGAACCTTCGCTTTTCTGACTTCACGGGCAGAATTGCACTCATCCAGTCCGTATCCTGCCTGTCTTTTATTTACCGCATCCACAATCTGTATTATTGGAAACGCCGGAAGATGATACATACTGTGAAGTACATGTGTAAACACTGCCTTGGGCGAAGTAAACGGACAATCTGCAATAATTCCTTTTACCTGCTGCGGCAGATCAAGCCCGCTTGCCATCAATACTGTAGCGCCTCCCATAGAATTACCATGCAGGAGAATCTGAACATTTTCTCCTTCCTGTCCAATCACCCATTCAATCCATCGATATGCATCATAACGGTCCTTACATCCGAATCCAATGTATTTCCCTTCACTTTGCCCATGCGATCTCTGATCGACAAGAAGAACGTTATAACCACGCTTCAAATAATAATTTGAAATACTTCCATAATCTGCAAGCCCCTGACTCGTGTAGCCATGAAAACAGATCACTGCTTTTTTGCATTTCTTTTCTTCGACATTTCCTGCTCCCTGGAAATACGTTCCATGAAGCTTCAAACTGTCTTCCGACCGGATCCAGACATCTTCATGAGGCTGCTCCATCATCCACTCCCTGCATTCCTTCATCTTTGAGAAATACTGATCCCAGTCTACCCCGGACATCTTCATCGTGCGTTCTGTCTTTACGTTATAACGCATCATTGTTCTTCTGTAAAAGTATGCACTTCCACCTGCCTCTGCTGATACGATTCCCACCAGACCTGCAAGTGCAAGAAGTTTTCCGTAATGCATCATCTTTTTCACCTTTGCTTCCTTTTTACAGTTATTTCTGTTTCTGTGTTTTCTTTATTGCATTCTGTTCTGCTTTTCTGCTATCAATCAGTTTTTTCAGATACAAAGCTTTGTCAATGTTACCTTCTACTTTCAATTTTCCCAGTGTTACTGCCAGAACCGGATCCAGCTTTCCCTCGTTGATCTTAAATAATGTCTCTGCCGAACAAGTAAAAATCGCATCTCTGTCATAATACTCGTATGGTTCCACATACAGCTTTCCCTCTTTTACCTCTGCATAAAAGATTCCCTCTGCTTCTCCTGTTACATTGAACTGATATGCAAGATGTTCATTCACAGTACTTACGTCTGCTTCCATCATCATCCCTTTTACTTTTGAAAACATGTCTGCGTATGTCATTTTTCTCTCCCTTTCCTTTTCAGTCCTTCATTTTTCGACCGGTGGTCGATTTGCTATGTTTTTAATCTATCACTTTTTCGACTCACGGTCAATTATCTATTTCAGACAATCTTTTGTTTCAAAGTGTCCTTTTTTTGTCCTCTTTTTTATTTCTATTTTATTGGTTCTTCCGACTTTATTGTGCTATACTTAAAAGGATATCGGTCAATTCCCATAATCTGGAACTGGCCAAATATACTTACGAATATACGAGGCGGACTTCTATGCCAAAACAATTAAAATACGATAAGATTCTAGATGCTCTTCAAAAGCTTCTGGAAACCAAAGAACTTTCTAATATCTCTGTCAGTGAGATTGCTCAGACTGCTGAAATTGGAAAAGGAAGTATTTATTATTATTTTTCTTCCAAAGATGCAATTCTTGAAGCACTGGTAGAACGCAATTATGAAGCTCCAATAACAACAGCAAGACATCTTGCAGAGCAAAGAGAGATTTCACCTTTCACACGCATGGCTCTGATCTTTCAGGCTTGCCGAAATTCCTCTGCGGCTTTTTTAAAGACCCAGCCATCAACTACAAAGGCTGCACCGGAGCGGGCTTTTCTTCATCAAAAGTACATGAATCATCTCATCGTTTCACTCAAGCCGGTTCTTGCTTCCATTATTGAACAAGGGATTGCACAGGATTTAATCCGCTGTGCTGACCCTGTTTCTCTTGCTGAAATCGTACTGATTGTACTGACTGTTAAGATGGATAACACCTTAGTACCTTCAACAGCAGATGAGATTGAACAGACAATCTCTGCTCTTGTCTCTCTTTTGGAAAAAGGAACTGAGAATCCTGCGGGATCGCTAAACTTTCTGATGGCACAGCTGTAAGCAGTTTTCTGTTCGCGGCACCTGCATTACACAACATATCCCACCATTTTGAATCGCTGACGGTGATATGATAAATCATGAGACGAAAGGAGTGTTTTTATGATTATTCGTCCTGTTTTTAATATATTATTGCTCCCTGATATTACTTATTTTTTTAAACGTGATTTCTTTCCGGGGGCTGCTGCAGACCAGATTGAAGTCGGTACAGATATTCTGTTTCCATTTTTGAAAAATGAAGTGGATGAGACTACTGTTACTATAGATGATATTTACCCGGTCGGTATGTCTGCGAGAGTCGAATCCATCGGTGATGATGACAGCATCCAGATTCGTACATTAGAACGTGTCAGTCTTGACGATATTGAGCTGGATGAGAACGGACAGATTACAGCTACAGCTTCCATTCGCCCGGAAGTAGATGATCTTCCCTTAGAAGAAGAGAAGCAGACTTTCACAAACCTGCGGAACGCGCTTCTGAAATTTGTTCAGAATTATCAGTGGGGGATCTGGGCAAGAAGCTACATTATCCAGAGAAAGAATATCTATGACCTTGGTTCTGCTCTTTCAGATTATCTGAACATTACTTCCGAAGAAAAATATGCAATTGTTGAGACAGATTCCCGCCGTGAACGCTGTGAATTGATTGAGAATGCGATCAAGGAATTCATGGAAGTGGCCAAAGTTTCTTCTGAAGCACAGGAGGCACAGAAAGGTGACCAGGAGCAGCTGTACAGAGAGGCTGCAATTAAGAAGCAGATTGATTACCTTCAGAAAGAATTAGATGAGATGCACCCGGAAAACATTTCCGATGTCCGTGCTTTTGAAAAAAAGATCCAGGAATCCGGCATGAACGAAGATGCCCGTAAGGAAGCGGACAAAGTCCTGAATCGTATGAAGCAGGAAGGAAAAGACAGCCATGAATATGGGCTTCTCTATGACTATCTTGATTTTGTCACCAGTCTTTCCTGGAAGCATCCGGAATTTACACCGATTGATTTAAACCGGGCAGAAGAGATTCTTGATGAAGATCATTATGGACTTAAGAAAGTCAAAGAACGTATCATCCAGCAGATTGCTGTTATGGCACTGAACCGGAAACAGTATGGTTCCATCCTCCTTTTTGTCGGTGCGCCTGGCACCGGTAAGACAAGTATCGGACAGAGTATTGCCCGTGCGTTAAACCGCGAATATGTCCGCATCAGTCTCGGCGGTATCCGAGATGAAGCTGAGATCCGCGGTCACAGAAGGACTTATATCGGCGCTATGCCGGGACGGATCATGGAAGGGCTTAAACGCAGCGGCGTTTCCAATCCTGTTGTAGTTCTTGATGAAGTAGATAAGCTTGCGAAAGATTATGGCGGAGATCCGGCAAGTGCATTGCTTGAGGTGCTTGACCCGGAGCAGAACAGTACATTTACAGACCATTATATGAATGTTCCATATGACTTATCCAATGTTCTGTTCGTCTGCACAGCAAATTCTACAGATACGATTCCTGAACCGCTTCTGAACCGTATGGAAGTGATCGATTTTCCAGGATATACGGCGGTGGAAAAATTCCATATTGCCAGAAAGCACTTACTTCCAAAGGCCATGGACGCTATGGGAATCCAGAAGAAAATGTTAAAGATAACGGATGGTGCATTGCGCAAGGTCATTGAAGATTATACGATGGAATCCGGAGTCCGTGGACTTAAGAAACAGATTGATATGCTTTGTCGTTCCGCTGCTGTGCGTCTTGTAAAAGAAGAGGGGCAGACTCTGACAGTAAATAAATCGAATCTGAAAGACTATCTCGGCCGTAAGAAACTGCATCATGACCAGAAATTAACTTCCACACAGCCTGGTGTTGTCACCGGACTTGCATGGACACAGGCAGGCGGTGAGATTCTGTTTATAGAGACAAAGCTGACAGAAGGGAAAGGAAAGGTGATCATCACCGGACAGCTTGGAGATGTCATGAAAGAATCTGTACAGATTGCACTGACACTTGTGAAGTCTCTTTATCCTAAAGAAAGCAAGGTTTTCCAGGATCATGATCTGCACATTCATGTGCCAGAAGGAGCTGTTCCAAAAGATGGTCCATCTGCCGGCATTACATTAACCACAGCACTTGCTTCCCTTGTTACCGGAAAGGCTGTCAGCCCGGATTACGCCATGACCGGTGAAGTTTCCCTCCGCGGAGGTGTACTTCCGATCGGTGGGCTTCCTGAGAAACTGATGGCTGCCCAGAGGGCCGGTATTTCAAAAGTACTGATTCCTTTTGACAACGCAGATGATCTCGAAGATGTAGCTGCGGAAGTAAAGGATAAGCTGAAAATCACTCCGGTGAAAAAGGTAAGAGACGTTCTGAAGTTATTGCTCGGATAAAAAGTGATCTATCGTTAAACGGAAACTATGAGAAACAAAAGCCCATAGCAGGAATTCTGATAAGTTCAACAAACTTATCATTCAGATTCCGCCATGGGCTTTGTTCTAATTTAAAAATCCGACAGATAAACCATACTCTATTTATCTAACTATTTATTCCTCTGTCTCTTCTTCCATCTCTTCTCCGAGATAGAATACTTTGTAAAACATTTCAAGAGACTTGAAAAGCTCTTCCTTTGTGTTCTGCAGCTCTTTGATCTTCAGTACACTTCCAATCTCATCGAATGAGAAATCACCCTCGTTGTGCTCTACTTTCAACTCAAGGTTTCCATTCTCATCAAACACCAGCAGGAGAACTCCTCCAACATCCGCTGTATACAACACACACATGATCTGCAGTTCCTGTTTCACTGCTTCCGGAAGAGATTCAAATTCCGGGTTCAGATAATATTTCTGCTCATAGGAGCTGGCCGCACACAATACCATTTCTTCATCCATAATTTTTACACCTTATATCACTGCCCACAGTTTCTGTAAACAGTACTTACCTTTCCATATTTTCCACATTCACTGCATAATCCCGATGACTTATTCACATTCCGTAGGTCTTATCCACCTGGTTATACATATCCATATACGCCGCGCACCGAAACTTCTCCGGCATACACCGCCTCTTCGGTTCCATCTTCTTTCCGAACAATCAATTCCCCTGTCTGATTGATTCCAAGTGCGTAAGCATTGTACTGTTCTTTCGCGCCAAGAATCCGGACCTCACGATCTTTATTTACCAGCAATTCACTGTAACGTTCTTTCAGACCGGACAGATCTCCGTGTTCAAGGAAAACCGTGTAATCCTGTTCAAAGCGTTTCATCACTGCCGCAATCAACGGTGCTCTCTTTACCACATGTCCACATTCCAGTCTGAGTGATGTCGCTGTCTCACGGATTTCCTCAGGGAACTCTGTCAGGTTCACATTGATCCCTACACCAATCGTTACATGATTAATGTAATCGATCTGAGTGCTCATCTCTGTCAGGATTCCGACGAGCTTCTTTCCATTAATGATAATATCATTTGGCCACTTGATCTTTACATCCGGGTTTCCACAGGAATCTCCGCAATCCATGATTCCCTCTGCTACACTTAATGCCATCACAAGCGTCAGCATCGGCGCCTGATCCGGTTCAATCTCCGGACGAAGCAACAAGGACATGTAAATGCTTGAACCTGACGGTGAATCCCAGGAACGGCCCCTTCTCCCTCTTCCGGCTGTCTGCTTATCTGCTACCGCAAGTGTACCTTCCGGTGCACCTTCATCTCCCATCTGCTTGATTCTCAGATTTGTAGAATCTACCGAATCGTAATAAATGATGTTTCTTCCGGCCCACTGCGTATCCATCAGGCTATCAAGCTCTTCTTTCGTCATCACATCCGGACTATCTACAATATGATAACCTTTATTCCGCACAGCTTCAACCTGATATCCTTCTTCCTGCAGCTGACGGATCACCTTCCAGACTGCAGTTCTTGACACCCCGAACTTTTCACAAAGCTGCTGGCCTGACACATATCCGTCCGCTTCCCTCAATAATTTTAATATTTCAGCTTTCATTCTAATTCCACCTCTCATCAGACCTTTATACAAAAGAAAGGTGTCTGTCCCATCTCTGGAATAACAGACACCTTCTGCTCATTCTTATTTTCCACAGAAGCCGGTCTGATCTTCAACTCATTTATCATACCAAACTTCTGCTGATTTCTCAAGTTCATCAAATACATTGCGCGTTACTGTTCACACGATGTGCGATTACGTTCTCTTAGAACTCACCAAGTGTTGCAACCATTACCGCCTTGATCGTATGCATTCTGTTCTCTGCCTCATCGAATACTTTGGACTGTGCAGACTCAAATACTTCGTCTGTTACTTCCATATCTTCGATTCCGAAACGCTGTCCCATCTCTGCTCCGATCTTTGTCTTCAGGTCATGGAATGCCGGCAGGCAATGCAGGAAAATAGCTGTATCTTTTGCATTTGCCATAACTTCTTTTGTTACCTTATATGGTGAAAGTTCTTTGATTCTCTTCTCCCATACTTCATCCGGCTCGCCCATGGATACCCATACATCTGTATAGATAACATCTGCGTCCTTTGTTCCTTCTTTTACATCTTCTGTCAGAGTAATTGTTGCTCCGGACTGTGCAGCATAACCTTTGCAAGTTTCAACAAGCTCTTCGTTCGGGAAATATTCTTTTGTTGTACATGCTACGAAATGCATTCCAAGCTTAGAGCATGCGATCATCAGGGAATTGCCCATGTTAAATCTTGCATCTCCCATGTATACAAGCTTGCGGCCTTTGAGTTCTCCGAAATTCTCACGGATTGTCAGCATATCTGCCAGCATCTGTGTCGGATGATATTCGTTTGTCAGACCGTTCCATACCGGTACTCCTGCATATTTCGCAAGGTCTTCTACAATTTCCTGACCGAATCCACGATATTCGATTCCGTCATACATTCTTCCAAGTACACGGGCTGTATCTTCGATGCTCTCTTTCTTTCCAATCTGAGAACCTGATGGATCAAGATAAGTTGTTCCCATTCCCATATCATGCGCTGCCACTTCGAATGCACAACGTGTTCTTGTACTTGTCTTCTCAAAGATCAGTGCAATGTTCTTGCCATGATAATGATCCACCGGTACTCCGTTTTTCTTCTTCTCTTTGAGGTCTGCTGCCAGGTCAAGCAGGTATGTAATCTCCTCTGGTGTAAAATCCTTCAGTGTCAGAAAATTTCTTCCTTTTAAATCCATTGTTCTCGTCCTTTCTATTCTATAACTATATGAATCAGAACCCTCTCTGTCCTTCTCTTCTTCATATCTTTGAATCTACATTGTAACCGATGAATTTAGTATACTACATCCATGTATAAAAATGCAACTAAAACTTTATTTTACTCTGTTTTATACATATTTATTCAGTACTTATACATTCTTTTATGCATTTTTATTATTTCTTTCTTCTTTGTCTTCCTGCTTCGAACATCAGAACCGCCGCTGCCACTGCCGCATTTAAGGATTCTGCCTCGCCTTCCATTGGGATACGGATGAGACAATCCGCGCAGTCTGCAACTTCATCACGAAGTCCGTTCCCCTCATTTCCGATCAGAAATGCACAACCAGTTGTATAATCTTCCTCGTCGTATGCATTTTCTCCACGCAAATGTGCTGCGTAAGTTTTAATGCCCTCCTTCTGCAGATCTTTGATCTTCTCCGGAAGATCTTCCACATAGAGGAACGGCATGCGGAATACAGCCCCCATCGTGGAACGAATCACCTTTGGATTGTAGACGTCCACGCAATCTTTGCTCAATAAGATTCCGGTTACACCTGCTGCCTCAGCTGTTCTGAAAATAGTTCCGAGATTTCCCGGATCCTGCAGATTATCCAACACAACCAAGTGCGGTGCCTTCTGATTTTTCACCTGCATCAGGTCATTCATCGTATAATTGAGTCTCTTCACAATCGCCAGAATTCCCTGCGGTGTCTTTGTATCTGACACGTAAGCGAACACAGTATCCGTCAGAAGCTCGACCGGCGCCTGTAATTTCTCTAAAAATTCTTTATTCTTCTTTGCAAAGCTTTCTGAAGCATATACTTTCTCAATTCGTTCCGCCGGAATCTCTTCTGTCATTCTTGGTCCTTCCACGAGAAAGATTCCTTTTTCATCTCTTAAGCGGCTCTTCTTCTGCAGCTTCGCCAGTTCTTTGATCTGTGCATTCGATGTACTTGTTATCATAATCTATTTCTCCAATTTTCCAATCTTTTCGAGTACTTTATTTGCTCCAACCAAAATCAATAGTGCATTCTCCGGAAGCGGCATCTGTGGATTAAACTCTACATTAACATTTCCGTCCTGCATGATTCCTACAACTGTAACTCCATATTTCGTACGTATACCCAGTTCTGCCATACTGTGATTGATCCACGGTTTTGGAACAGCGATCTCAACCATACTGTAATCATTTGACAGTTCAATCCAGTCTGTGAATTCTGTTGCCAGAAGGCTTTTGGCAACCCGGCTGCCCATCTCAATCTCAGGATATACAACAGTATCTGCCCCTACTTTCTTCAATATAGTTCCCTGTAACTTATTCTTTGCTTTGGCAACAACCATTGGAATTCCTATTTCTTTACAAAGCAGAGTCGCCATGATCCCTGCTTCAAGATTCTCCGCAACTCCAATAATTGCTCCGTCCAAATTCCTTGTTCCAAGTGTACTCAATGCCTCTTTCTCTGTAATATCTGCTGTGATTGCATAGGTCACCCTATCCGCGATTTCCTGGATCGTCTCCCGTGATTTATCTACAACGATCACATCGCATCCCATATTCTCAAGTGTCAAGGCCACACTCCGGCCAAAGCTACCAAGCCCCAGAACTGCAAACTGCTTTCTCATCGTTTTCTCCTTCTCATATACTGTTCCTTGTTTTTATCGCGTATCTCTTGTTTTCTCTTTTATCTTTTCTTAGCCAACCATAATCTTCGCTTCCGGCAAAGTACGGAACTGATTCTTCTTATCCACATGACCGGAAAATATAAGTGCCATCGTCATTGGTCCGATTCGTCCAATATACATCATGAGCATCAGAACGACATGACTGATATCACTAAGCACTGGCGTCAGATCCGCTGTCAGACCAACCGTTGCCATCGCAGATGTCGCCTCAAACATCAGATCAAGGACTTTCTGCTGTGGCTCGATCACTGTCATCACCGTCACCCCAAACAGCCAGAAGACAAATGTCACAAGTGTGATTGTTATCCCTACTCTTATAATTTCGAATGTAATTTTTCTTCCATAACATTCCGTATCTTTGTTTCCTCTCAAGACAGAAATTGCTGTAAGCAAGAGAACAGCAACTGTTGTTGTCTTGATACCACCTGCAGTTCCTGCCGGTGAACCACCGATGATCATCAGCATGCTGGCCAGTAGCTTCGAACCATTCGTAAGGCCTGACTGAGATACGCTGGCAAATCCTGCCGTTCTCGTCGTCACAGACTGGAAAAAAGCCGCCTGGAATTTCCCTGCAGCGTTCAATGTTCCCATCGTTGCCGGATTATGATGTTCTAACAAATAGAATCCCACAGTTCCCAAAGTAAGAAGGAACAACGTCATTGTCAAGACGATTTTACTCTGCAGACTCAGTCTTGTGATCGTTCTTCCGACTGGCCGTTTTCCCTTGGACTGTATTGTCATCTTTATATTCTTCGCAAGATCGATCCATACCGGATAACCAAGACCGCTGAGAATGACAAGCATTGTTGTCGTAATTGTGATCACCGGTGTATTGACATATCTCGTAAAGCTTGAATCTCCAAGAATATCTACACCCGCATTACAAAATGCAGAGATTGAGTGAAACACGGAATAGAAGATTCCTTTCGCAACACCATACTCTGGAATAAACTGAAATGAATATCCGATTGCGCCAATTCCTTCTACAAGAAATGTTCCCCACAATACTCTTTCAATAAACCGGATCATTCCTTGAAGTGTGGACAGACCATAGGCTTCTTGAATGACAACTCGTTCCTTCATATTTATTCTTTTTCCAACCAGAATTAAAAATGCAGTTGTACATGCAATGATTCCAAGTCCGCCGATCTGGATCAGAATAAGCAGGATCACTTTTCCTGCCACTGTAAATTGCGCAGCCGGCACAACTGTCACCAATCCTGTCACGCAGACACATGTTACAGCTGTGAACAGTGCATCGATATAACGAATCGGCTGATGATTTGAAAATGGAAGCCATAAGAGCAGACTGCCAAGCAGAATCACGCCAAAGAATCCGATTGATATGATCCTCACTGTATTCCATTTTGCTCTTCGTGCTTTTCTCCTGTCTTCATCTATATAAAATCCATACATGCCTATCTTTCCTCGCTCTCACATGACAATTATTAAACACCATGTTACCACTCCCTTTAATCATCTGCAAGTAAAAGCTGATAAAACGAAAGATACGCCGCTCTGATTCATCCTCAGAACAGCGTATCCTTCGTTTGGCGGTTTATTTAAAATTATTATATAGTTTGAATCATTTTTAGTGATCTGTAGACTCGATTTCTCCATCGAATCCCGCATCTTTTATCATTTTCATTGTGTCATCGATTCCCTGACCTCCGGCTGTCAGATAACCTGATGCAAAGATAGAATCAACAACTTTGAAAAGTTCCGGTTCCAATCCCTTGAAATAAACTTCTCTTCCTGCTGCACAGCGGATATCGGACTTTGGAATCATCAGTCTTGCCAGACAAAGAACTTTCAAGCAATACTCCGGTGTCAGCTCTGAGATATCACGATCTGCCAGTCTTGTTCCCGGAATCGGAAGTAAGAAATTGATCGGAACCGATTCCGGATTGATCTCGCGAAGATCCATCAGCATATCAACGATATCTTCCTTACTCTCACCCATTCCAACAATTCCACCACTGCAGATCTCGAATCCAAGACTCTGAAGCATCTTGATATTATTCACACGCTGATCATAAGTATGTGTTGTACAGATCTCCGGATAGAAAGAACGGCTGCTGTTCAGGTTATGGTTGATACGGTCCAATCCGGCATCTTTCAGGATTCTTGCCTGCTTCTCTGTCAGGAAGCCGATGGAGCAGCAGATCTGTGTATCTTTCTTCTTCATCTCGCGGATACGGTCTGCAAGATCTTCAATCTCCTCATCTGAGAATCCGATTCCACTCAATCCGATACAATGTCTTGCAAGATGTTTCTCATCTACCAGATCATTATCACCATAAAGCTTTTCATCTGATACTCTCTTATACTTCTCAATCTCTGCCTGAGAATCCTTGGACTGTGCACAGTAAGCACAGTTCTGTGTACAGTTTCCACTACGAACATTTGTCAGAAGCTGAACGCTTACTTTCTTCCCTTTGTATTTTGTACGAAGTGCATAAGCACACTCCATCAGACTGTCCATCTCCTCCTCTGGAAGATTCAGCACTTCAACTGCTTCTTCTCTTGTAAGCGGACATTCTTCATCCCAATTTTTCAGTAATGTATGAATTGATCTGTTTGACATGGTATATTTCCCTTTCTTCTGCTTCTATGATATGAGTCTCAAAAGTAATTTTTGTCATTCAACCGGATTACTCCATTGCTATGTAATTCCCGCAATCCTCAAATATCTCCAATGCATCTTCTGCATTATTATTCTGTTGATCTTATTTACAACATATGAAAATAGTATAGCCATGTCTTTTTCGATTGTCAACCTTTTCTTCATTCAAGTTGACATCTTTATTATTTCTAGAACAAAGAATGTGCCTTGCACATTCTTGCGCCTGCGGCGGTCGCTTGCGACATCTACATTGTACGCCGCAGTGCGCATCCTTAGCGGAGCGTTTTTTGTATATTAGGAAAGCACTTTCCTAATATACAAAAAAGAACCCCACCATTCACTGGCAGAGTCCTCTCTTTCTTCTTATACTTTAAATCTGTATCCCACACCCCAGATTGTCTCAATATACTGTGGATGTGAAGTATCATACTCAATCTTCTCACGGATCTTCTTAATATGTACTGTAACAGTTGCAATGTCTCCGATTGACTCCATATCCCAGATCTCACGGAAAAGCTCTTCTTTACTATACACATGATTCGGATGCCCTGCAAGGAAAGTTAAAAGGTCAAATTCTTTCGTTGTGAAAGACTTCTCTTCTCCATTCACCCAGACACGACGTGCTGTCTTATCGATCTTCAATCCACGGATCTCAATCACTTCATTCTGCTCTACAGTACTTCCGATCAGTCTCTCATATCTTGCAAGATGTGCTTTCACACGGGCTACAAGCTCACTTGGACTAAACGGCTTTGTCATATAATCATCTGCGCCAAGTCCAAGCCCACGAATCTTGTCAATATCATCTTTCTTCGCTGAAACCATAATGATCGGCGTATTCTTCTGGCTGCGGATCTGACGACAGATCTCAAATCCATCTACTCCCGGAAGCATCAGATCCAGAATAATCAGATCAAATTCTCCTTCGAGTCCTTTCTTAAGTCCTATCTCTCCATCATTTGCAACCTCGACTTCAAAGCCACTCAGTTCCAGATAATCTTTCTCAAGATCTGCAATGCTTTCTTCATCTTCTACGATTAAAATACGTTTACTCATCTTCTACGGGTACCTCCTGATATTTTCTTATTACAAAATACATCGTGGTTCCAACGCCCTCTTCGCTGGTTGCCCAGATCTTTCCTCCGTGCTCTTCCACAATCTTCTTCACGATAGAAAGACCGATGCCGCTTCCTCCCTTAGAAGAGTTTCTTGAAGCATCTGTCCGGTAGAAACGGTCAAAGATATTCGGCAGATCCTTTGCCGCAATGCCCTTTCCGTTATCTCCCAGTTCTACCTGAATAAAGTCTCCCACGTCCTTTACATCCATCGTAATCTTCACCTTCGGCTTATCTGTGTATTTGATAGAATTTGATACGATGTTATTGATGACTCTTCGAAGCTGCTCCGGATCTACGATCACCTTACTGTCCTCTTCCATAAAGTTCCTGTAGATAAATTCAGCTCCCTTTGATTCCAGTTCTACACTTAAATCCTCCGCACAATCTGCAAAATATCCCTTCGCAGAGATTGTTGTGAAATTATACGGAATTCGATTCGTATCGATCTTTGAATAAAGCGTCAGTTCATTGATCAGAAGATTCATCTCATTAGCTTTATTATAAATGGTTCTGATGTATCTGTCCATCTTTTCCGGCGTATCTGCTACGCCATCCATGATTCCTTCCACATAACCTTTGATCGCTGTGATCGGAGTCTTCAGGTCATGTGAAATGTTACTGATGAGTTCCTTATTCTCTCTGTCAAATGCGACCTTCTCTTCCGCCTGTGCTTTCAGTCTGAGACGCATTTCTTCAAAGTCCTGACAGAGTTGTCCAATCTCGTCATTTGATTCTGCCTTGATCTCAAAGTCAAGATTACCCTCTTTGATATTGCGTGCAGCTCTCTGAAGTTTCTCCAGCGGGACCGATACCGATCTGTAGATCCACAAGATTAGAAATGCTGTCGTAAGGACAACTGCGATCAGATACAGCTGCTGTATCTCTGCCCCTCTTCCCGGAACAAATGCATGCATTGCGATCAGTGCAAATGTTACAGGAAAGATCATAACGACTACAAAAGCAATAATCAGTTTGGTACGTAATTTCATAGAAGCATCTCCTTTCCGTATTGAAAAAGGTGCCTGACACTTTATGACGGGTGTCAGGCACCTTCCGGTGCTTGTATCAGATATTTCTATCTTACAGATATTTCTTTAAATCGTCAACCTTGTCCAGCTTCTCCCATGGAAGATCCAGGTCGTTGCGTCCAAAATGTCCGTAAGCTGCTGTCTGTTTGTAGATCGGTCTTCTCAGATCCAGCATCTTGATGATTCCTGCCGGACGGAAATCAAAGTTCTCACGAAGGATCTCAACCAGTTTTGTATCAGAAAGTTTTCCTGTTCCGAATGTATCAACTGCGATAGATGTCGGCTGTGCAACACCGATTGCATAAGAAAGCTGAATCTCACATTTCTTAGCAAGTCCTGCTGCTACAACATTCTTTGCTGCATAACGTGCTGCATAAGCTGCAGAACGGTCTACCTTTGTACAGTCCTTTCCGGAGAAAGCACCGCCACCGTGACGAGCCATTCCACCGTAAGTGTCAACGATGATCTTACGTCCTGTCAGTCCGCTGTCTCCGTGTGGTCCACCGATTACAAAACGTCCTGTCGGATTTATGAAGAACTTAGTCTCTTCGTCTACGAGTTCTGCCGGAATAATCTCATCGAATACATATTTCTTAATATCTTCATGAATCTGCTCCTGAGTCACATCCGGGTCATGCTGTGTAGAAAGAACAACTGCATCCAGACGCTTTACAGAACCGTCTTCGTTGTACTCTACTGTAACCTGTGTCTTTCCATCCGGACGAAGGTAAGTAAGCGTTCCGTCTTTACGAACCTTTGTCAGCTGAAGAGCAAGCTTATGAGCCATTGCAACCGGGTATGGCATATATTCTTCTGTCTCGTCAGAAGCATAACCGAACATCATACCCTGGTCTCCTGCTCCGATCGCTTCGATGTCTTCATCTGACATCTTGTTCTCTTTCGCCTCAAGTGCCTTGTCTACTCCGAGTGCGATATCTGCTGACTGCTCATCCAGTGTTGTGATCACGCCACATGTATCAGCGTCAAATCCATATTTTCCTCTTGTATATCCGATCTCGCGAACTGTGTCACGAACGATCTTCTGGATATCTACATATGCCTGTGTTGTAATCTCTCCCATAACCATTACAAGACCTGTTGTACAGCATGTCTCACATGCTACACGGCTCATCGGGTCCTGTCTCATCAGCTCATCAAGAATTGCATCTGAGATCTGGTCACACATCTTATCCGGATGTCCCTCAGTTACTGATTCTGATGTAAATAAAATCTTTTCTCTTTCCATATCTGTTCTGCTCCTTTCCGATTGCTGTCCCCACAGCAATATCTCACTTTCTCTCGCTTGTGCTGTCTTCATTTGCTTACCTTGCCAATAATGAAAACAGCCCGCATCAAGCGGACTGTCAGTTTATCTTAACAATCCTCTTATTGTTCGAAATAACTCGCTCAGGTTGGCACCTTCCTATTACGAGGGGTTGCCGCAGCTTCTTAGATCCTTTGTATCTCCACTGCTCTGAATAAGAGAAAGTATCATTTATTTAATTTTGTTTCGTATCAGACTATACAACACCTTGTTGATTATGTCAATACCGTTTTCTGAAGTTGATAAAACTTTTATATTTCTATGATTCTGCATCAACATCTTTCAACTCAGTGATCACACCTGTATCATCAATTGTAATATTCGGTGAAATCTCCTGCAAGTGATCAAAAAGTGCTCTCTGGGATTCTGCATTATTCAGATACTGTGTCTGGCTGTCTTTCTGCTCACACGGCATGAAAGACATCTGTTTCAGTCCTTCTGATGTAATCTCAAGATTCAGAAGTCCCGTATATTTTGTCTCATCATTAAACCAGAAATCTCCTAGACTGTATACAATAGGTCCATCCTCTGTGTACTCAATTCCCTGAAGTACGTGCGGATGACCTCCGATCACGATATCTGCTCCTGACTTCAGGAATTCTTTTCCATGCTCTGTCTGCGTCGAATTGTACATATCCTCATCTTCTGTTCCCCAATGAACATATGCGATCAGATAATCACATTCTTTTGATGCATCAGCGATCACCTGATTATACTCTGTTGTGTCGTAAGATGCAAGAATACCTGTCGTTGAATCTGTTGCTTCCGGTGTAAATTTATACTGTTCTCCCTCGGAAGCTGCCACAAATCCGATCTTAATTCCATTGATAATATAATAAGTCGGCTGCTTTGCCTCATCCAGATTCGTTCCGCCTCCTACATGATTGATCTTCGCCTGATCCAACAGATCAATCGTATCATCCATCGCATCTGCACCATAATCATAAATGTGATTATTCGCAATTGAAACAATATCTGTCCCCATCTGTTCCAGCAACTTCATACGTTCCGGTTTTGCACGGAATACATAATACTTATCCTCCAGCGGGGTTCCACGGTCACTGACACAATATTCATGATTCAGGAAGAAAAGATCTGCTGCATTTGTCTGATCCAGAATTGTCTTGGAAATGCATTTTGACAAGTCATTTACCGTATCATAATAATCAAGAACATATCCGTCTTCCTCCAGACAGAGGTCTCCTGCTGCCGTAATCTGCACAGTTCCGTTCTCTGCTGCCTTCTTCTCATAGATATGATTCTTCGCAGCGGTAGCTTCATCCTTTAATTTTCCTTCGTATGTATCTGACAGAACATGCAAAGTTGCTCCAAAGGAATCATAAATATCCTGCGCTGTTATCTTTTTATTCTTCTGATAGACCAGAAATAAATCATCCATCTCTTCAGAATGGTTCTTTTCCAGCCATTTCGTAAATGCTGTAACATCCGATTTTTCCGCTGACATTCCATTATCCGTCAGGAAAGTGTTGTAGCAATCATTCAGCGATTCATTCATCTGTGCAATTTCCTGTTCCAGCTGTTTTTTCTGTTCTGCTGCCAATTTCTTTTTCTTAGCCACATTGACTGCAAAGGCTGCCAGCGCTATGATTATGCACAACAAAATACAGCCGGAAATCGTCATTCTTCGTCTGAGCTGTCTGATCCTCTTTTGTTTGATTTCTTCTCTCTGTCTTTTTCTCCGTTCTTCTGCCTGTTCAAATTCATTCATCGTTTGTTGCTCCTGCTGTTTTCTTATTGATATCCCGCTACTGTTTCATTCGGCCTGCCTGATCATCCATTACGCCATAGTTCCTGACACATAAACTGAAAACAGGTATCAGACTTTCGTTCCGACACCTGCATACATTCTCACATCATATTTCTTCGGATTCTGTCTGTATCGGCTCGCTGCCGGCCGCAGCTTGTTGTAAACAGTAACCTCGGTTTAGCCAACTTTTAATTTGAATTTCTGAATCTCTTTTTCACTGGACACTTTCTCGATGATTCCACCCAGACTTCTGAGTTTCTCTTCAAAGCGTTCGTATCCTCTCTGGATATAAACAATATCATCTACGATCGTAATTCCTTCTGTTGCGAGTCCTGCGATGCAAAGCGCAGCTCCTGCACGAAGATCCGGCGCACTGACTCTTGCTGCCGTAAATTTCTCAACACCTTCGATTGTTGCTGAATTACCTTCAACTTTGATATTCGCACCCATACGTGCCAGCTCATCTAAATATTTAAAACGATTCTCAAAGATACTTTCTGTGATCGTACTTGTTCCCTTTGCAAGTGCAAGCACAACACCGATCTGTGGCTGCATATCTGTCGGATATCCCGGATATGGTAATGTCTTCACCTGTGTACTTGTCAGACGTCCCTTAGCCACTACGCGGACTGCATCATCAAATTCTTCTACTTCACATCCGATATCTACCAACTTGGAGATCGTTGCATCTAAATGCTTCGGAATCACATTGAGCACTGTCACATCTCCGCGTGTTGCCGCAGCGGCAAACATAAATGTTCCTGCTTCGATCTGATCCGGAATAATGGAGTACTCTGCCTTGTGCAGGGACTTCACTCCACGGATCTTGATCACGTCTGTTCCTGCACCACGGATATTTGCTCCCATGCTGTTCAGGAAGTTCGCTACATCTACAACGTGTGGCTCTTTCGCTACATTCTCCATGATCGTGAGACCGTCAGCCATAGCTGCTGCCATCATCACATTGATCGTCGCACCTACAGTTACAACATCAAAATAAAGATGTGTTCCCTTCAGCTCTTCCGCCTCTGCAACAATCTTACCATACTCAATGTCTACATCTGCTCCAAGTGCACGGAATCCTTTCAGATGCTGATCGATCGGTCTGCTTCCGATATTGCATCCTCCCGGAAGTGCTACTTCTGCTCTCTTGTATTTTCCAAGAAGTGCACCTAACAAATAATAAGACGCTCTGATCTTCTTGATGTAGTCATAATCAATACTGAAATCTCCGATTGTATTTCCATTGATCTTTACTGTATGTCTGTCAATTCTCTGTACCATTGCACCGATTCCCTCGATTGCCTCCAGCATGACATTAATGTCATTCACATCCGGAAGATTCTCAATCAAAACCGGTTCATCTGCCATGATTGCAGCTGCAAGAATTCCAAGTGCCGCATTCTTAGCTCCGCCGATTTCAACTTCCCCAACCAGCGGATTACCACCCTTAATAATATATTGCTCCATTTTGCACCTCAATTGTCCGATTCTGTATTACTTCCCACAGATTCTGTGTTCAGTAACGATTTATTCTTGTGTCTTTGTCTATACGAAAAGAATTTTCTACCTTAATTACAATATAATCCATACATAACTATAACACAAAATCTTTCATTGTGGAATCCCCTTTTTCTATGACGGTAATATTCACGCTTTATTTTGAGAGTAATCCTCAATAACATCAAGTACATTTTCTATTGTTTCTTCAATCTGACAGCCTTCTTCACTGATTGTCACATCTGCATACTTCTCAAAAAGGACTTTTCGCTCGTCATACAGGTCTTTTAATGTCTGACCGTCCTTCAAAACAACTCCTCTTCTTTGAGGATTCCTGATCCTTCTCTTTATTGTCTGATAAGAAGCATGAAGATATACAACAATTCCGATTTCTTTGAAATGTTTCATTGCTTCCTCGCAATAGACGACACTTCCGCCCGGAGAAATAACCGCATTTTCTGCCTTTATATCACGATTTACCTGATTTTCGATTTTTAAAAACCCATCATCACCGACTTCTGCTATAATTTCACGCAGAAGCTTTCCTTCTTGTTCCTGAATCAGAAGATCTGAATCTATGAAACCTTTTCCAAGTCTTTTTGCTACTACAATACCAACTGTACTTTTTCCGACAGCCGGCATACCGATAAATATAAGATTACTTTTCATTTGTATCTGTTCCCTTCTTCTGAATCCGTTTCTTTCGTTGTAATCTGAATGATTATATCACAGATTTTCCTGGCAATGAACAATAACTGTAAATTTTTTGTTTCCTTTTTCTCTGTTCGCCCCTGCGTCGGTAGATTTCCTGATACAACAGGACTTCCGCCAGATTTCTTAACATCCGTTCTTCCCCGGCAAACATTTTCTCCTGTTTTTTTACATTTTCGCAAATTCTGTTGCACATGATGCGTAGCTGCAATTTATCCGGATAAACATCAAACATCACACTCCCCGTGTATTCCATCCTGTCACATTCCTCTTCGACATAAGGCAGTATTCTCTTTGGAAGATCCGGATATAGGCTTTTCATATACTCCAGGTCTGTCCTTTCCGCTTTCTCATCATATTCTGTCTGTATCGGATAGGCCATATAATAAGGCAATTTCTGGTACATGTTGCTCACTCCCACTGACAGTAACTATATAACTACTATATGATCTTCCTTACTCAACTGTTACTTTCACACAGATTCTTCATTTTACGATCAAAAAGAAAAAGAAGTCCTGACTTTTCCGCCGGACTTCCTTGCCTGTAATTTCATTATTCACTTTCTCTTAAGATTCTGAGAATCTCCAGTCTGGTCTCCCCAACGCCGATCACATCTTCTCTCTGAATCTCTGTCGGACGATCTACCAGAATTCCGTTCAGGTATGTTCCGTTCTTGGAACCATCATCCATCAGATACAAACAGTCACCTCTCTGTATGATCACACAATGCTGCTTGGATACTCTTCCATCCTCATGCAGTGGCAGATACTTCTCATAATTGTCATTCCGCTTTGCTCTTCCGATTCCTACTTCGTCATAGAATATGAAGCTATACTTCTGCCATGTATCCAGATCTTCCAGGATAATCTTCCACTGTCTTCTCTTTTTAGAAGAACGCTTCGCTGAATCCATAGAACCGTTCTGCCCTGAACTGCGTCTCTTCTTTCCCTGCGGCTGATCCTCTTCTGGATCATATCCCTGATCTGCCTTGTTACGCTTTCCTTTCTTGGACTGCTTTCTCCGCTCTGCGTCCTGTGCCTTATTCTTTTTTACACTTATAAATGTACTGCAAAGAAGTGCGATACTCCCTAAAATCAGCAGTACCATAATCGCCCAATACCACATATACATTATCACTCCTATCTGAATCTTAATCGTACTATATTTTTACGTTCTCGGCAAGCATAACATGTATCTTTTTGTCGAATTTTGTGATAAAATAAGTAGAAACCGAGAAAATAAGTGATTTTTAGAAGAGGTAATATCATGGAAAGAAATGAATTGTGCTGGTGCGGCAGCGGCAAAAAATATAAGAAATGCCATATGCCGATTGAAGAAAAGATAATGATGCATGCTGAACGTGGTGAGATTGTTCCGACACGTAAGATTTTAAAAACTCCATTCCAGATTGAAAAGATCAGAAAAAGTGCTGAGCTTAATACAGCGATCCTGGATGAAGTAGCAAGACAGATCCACATTGGAATGAGCACGCAGGAGATCGATGACATCGTATATCGTTTCACAAAAGAACACGGTGGTATCCCGGCTCCGCTTAATTATCAGGGATTCCCAAAGAGCGTGTGTACTTCTATTAACAACGAGATCTGCCATGGTATCCCGGATGAGAATATCATTCTGGAAGAAGGCGATATTATCAATGTTGACGTATCCACTATTCTTGACGGATATTTTTCTGATGCATCCCGTATGTTCAAGATGGGAAAAGTATCTGAACGTGCAGAGCGCATCGTCCGCGTCACAGAAGAGTGTGTGAAGCTTGGACTTGAGGCTGCGAAGCCTTGGGGACATTTAGGTGATATCGCAGATGCGATCAATACACATGCCCGTGCAAATGGATACTCTGTCGTAGAAGATATCGGTGGACATGGAGTCGGACTGGAATTCCATGAGGATCCTTTTGTCAGCTATGTGACACCAAAGGGAAGTGAGATGCTTCTCGTTCCAGGGATGATGTTCACAATCGAACCTATGATCAACGAAGGTAGTCCTGACTTTTTCGTAGATGAGGATAATGACTGGACTGTTTATACAATGGATGATGGTCTTTCTGCTCAGATTGAGTATATGGTGCTTATCACTGAAAATGGTGCAGAAGTTCTTACAAAATAATAATAGTAACAACCAGGGGATGAACAGATGTTAAAACTGCTCATCCCCTGGTTTTATTATTCTCGTATAATACTCTTTCTTTATCTGCAAGATACCGTTTCATTTCTTACGGCATCAGTCTCAATGCTTCTGCCGGCTTTAATATGATTGCTGAATGAGATCCCATATTCAGGACAATCTCTCCATCTTGTACGATATACTCGTCATATTCTGTCGTATAACCGTTTTCATAAGAGTAGATCAGTCGTTTCATCCGTCCTTCCATCTCTACCCCCGCATACCATACCGGTACGGTCACTGTACGAAGTTCATCACTGTTATTCACAACAACGACAATCTGTTCATCCGCTTCAAATCTTCCATAGGCCAGCAGATTTTCATCCGAAGCCAATAGCTTGATAGAACCCTTTTTCAATGGCTTCTCTTCCTTGTGGATACGGATCACTTCTTTGTGGAATGCCTGAAGTTCTTTGTCTTCGTTCCCCCATGGGAAAGTTCTCCGGTTATCCGGATCAGTGAATCCACAAAGTCCTGCCTCATCACCATAATAAATTGTCGGCGCACCGATCCAGGTCATCTGCATAATAACCGCTTCTCGTAAGATTGCCTTATTCACATCCTTTTCAGCTGCTTCTGTTCCAAGCTGTGCCACGCGTCCTGCCTTGTGGTTCGTACGTGTCAGGAAACGAGAATGGTCATGGTTGGAAAGTTCATTCATTGCCACCTGAAGAGATGGTGTCAGCATACTTGCCATAAAATGACGCATCGCTCCGACAAAGTTATCAGCATTTCCACACAGATCCTGACGATATTCATCACTATGCTTCTCCATACCAGTCAAAAACCAGGTCAGCGGTTCCATAAATGCGTCATAATTCATAACGCTGTCCCACTCATCTCCCTGGAGCCAGTCCTGCGGATCTCCATAATGTTCTGCTAATATAATTGCATCCGGATTCGCATCCTTAACTTCCTTTCGGAATCGCTTCCAGAAGATATGGTTGTATTCATTACTGAATCCAAGGTCCGCCGCAACATCAAGACGCCATCCGTCTACGTTATACGGCGGTGATACCCATTTTCTTCCGATATCCATAATGTACTGCTCAAGCTGTGGTGAATCCTCATAATCGAGCTTTGGCAGTGTATCATGTCCCCACCAGCCATCATATGTTCCGTTATAAGGCCAGAGCTCATTTCTCGCATCATGGAACAGGAAAAAGCTGTTATATGGACTTTCTTTACTTACATATGCTCCCTTCGGATAGTCCGGCTGCGGCTCATAGATACGTTCTCTGTCCATCCATTTATTAAAAGAACCACAATGATTGAATACACCATCCAGAATTACACGCATTCCACGCTTATGCATCTCTTCTACCAGTTTGATAAACAGCTGATTACTTGCCTCAAGGTTACGGATATCTCCTGTGCGTTGCTGATACTTTGTCGCATGGATATTATCCTTTGCACCTACCGGAAGTACTTCTCCGTCATCCACAACAATCTTTCCATAATGCGGATCTATGTAATCATAATCCTGAATATCATACTTATGATTCGACGGAGAAACAAACAACGGATTGAAGTAAATAACTTCAACTCCAAGATCCTGCAGATAATCCAGCTTATCTAAAACACCCTGTAAATCCCCGCCGTAAAAATTACGGATATCCATTGCTTCCGGTGCCTGATTCCAGTCCTTCACCTTGCGGCTCGGTGCCCCAATATAAATATATTCATTATCCTCTACATCATTTGTCGGATCTCCATTACAAAAACGATCAACGAAGATCTGGTACATCACAGCACCTTTCGCCCACTCTGGTGTCTTAAATCCCGGCGAAATAATAAAATCGTAATAGTTTTCTTTTTTCCCTGTTATTCCATACCTACTATAAAAACAGATCTCTGCTCCCTGCTTGATTTCAAAACAATATCTTAAGATATCCTTACCAAGCTGATACTCGATCTCGTAAAAGTCAAATTCACCATCCGTACGTGTCTTCCACATAGGATACTCCTGTTCTCCGATGTGCAGTTTCACTTCATCAACATCATTGTGTGCCGTACGAAATCGCAACACTACTTTTTCATTTATCTCAGGCTCTGCCGGACAGACATAATCACCTGTACCGTCACAAAACAGTGCTTCTCTATTCACCTGTTTAGCCTCCTTTAACTCAATTCTTAAAACTATCTAAAATAAGAACACCCCCGGCCAACACGGGATTGCCCGCCGGCAGAGGGTATCTTATCCTAAATACATATAATGACTACTATCCTTCAACCTCACTGTCTGCAAACAGTGCTTCGAATTCACTTCTTGTTATCTTTTCCTTCTCAAGAAGCAGTTGTGCACACTTCTCGAGTACCGGATGATACTCCTGAATAAGTGTACGCGCTTTCAAATAACACTCATCAATAATACGTTTCACTTCTTCATCAATCGTTCCGGCCACTTTTTCGCCATACCCTCTTGATGTATGACCGAAATCACGTCCAATGAATACTTCATCGCTGTCATTATCATAATTGATCAGTCCCAGTCTTTCAGACATACCGAACTTCGTGATCATTGATTTTGCAATTGCTGTCGCCTGCTTGATATCCTGGGAAGCTCCCGTTGTGATATCATCAAAAATCTCTTCTTCTGCAACACGTCCGCCAAGGGAAACTGTAATTTCCTGAAGCATATGTCCCTTTGTATTGAACATATCATCCTTCTCCGGAAGCGGCATCGTATATCCGCCGGCTCCACCTGTCGGAATGATAGATACGCTGTAAACCGGTCCCACATCCGGAAGCAGATGGAACAAGATCGCGTGTCCGGCTTCATGATAAGCCGTGATCCTGCGTTCCTTCTCAGAAACGATACGGCTCTTCTTCTCCGGACCGATTCCGACCTTCACAAATGCATGACGGATATCAGACTGTTGAATGTACACCCGGTTCTCCTTCGCCGCCAGAATTGCAGCCTCATTGAGAAGATTCTCAAGATCTGCTCCTGAAAATCCTGCCGTTGTCTGGGCAATCTGCTTCAGATCCACATCATCTCCAAGCGGCTTATTTCTCGCATGAACTTTCAGAATCTCTTCTCTGCCGCCTACATCCGGACGTCCGACAATAACATCACGGTCAAATCTTCCCGGTCTTAAGATTGCAGGATCCAGAATATCCTTACGGTTTGTCGCTGCCATTACGATAATGCCTTCATTTACACCAAATCCATCCATCTCTACAAGGAGCTGGTTCAGGGTCTGCTCGCGCTCATCATGTCCACCTCCAAGACCGCTTCCACGGCGTCTTGCAACTGCATCGATCTCATCAATAAATATGATACATGGTGCGTTCTTTTTCGCATCCTGGAACAGATCACGGACACGGGAAGCACCCACGCCAACAAACATCTCAACAAAATCTGAACCCGAAATGCTGAAAAATGGTACTCCTGCCTCACCGGCCACAGCCTTTGCAAGAAGTGTCTTACCGGTTCCCGGAGGTCCTTCTAAAAGAACACCTTTCGGGATACGTGCTCCAACCTGGATGTATTTCTTCGGATCTTTCAGAAATCTACGATTTCTTCCAGTTCTTCCTTCTCTTCTCTCAATCCTGCAACATCACGAAATGTAACCTTGATCTCATTCTTCGTGCTCATCTTTGCGCGGCTCTTTCCAAAGTTCATCGCCTTTGAATTCCCCCCGCCATTCTGACGGCTCATCAGGAAAAAGATCAGAAATACTCCACCAAGTGTGATCAGCATCGGAACTACAACTGTTGTCAACATGGAATCCTTCGGTACATCCGAAAGCCTGTACTCCACCTGATTCTCTGTCAGAAGCTTCTCTACCTGCTCAACATCTGACACATTCACTTTCCTTGTATTACCATCATCTTTCAATGTAACAGAGACAGTTCCTGTCGGAACTGCACTGTTCTGATTGATGTAGACATCAGAAACATTTTTTTCCTGTACTGCAGAGACAAAGGAGGTATATGTCATCTCCTGCTGATGCATCTGAAGCTGGTTCGCCATCCACAGAACCACAACAAGGATCACAACAAAACTGATGATCGTTGCCCCACTCAGACCTCTGCTTTTTCTGTCATTATTCAATTTATTATTGCTTCCTTTCTATTCTGCGACTTCTACTACTCCGATGTATGGAAGATTTCTATACTTCTGTGCATAATCCAGTCCGTATCCAACTACGAACTCATCCGGAATCTCAAATCCTGTCCAGTCTACGTGCACATCTTTCACGCGGCGGTCTGGTTTATCAAGTAAGGTGCAAAGACGGAGACTTGCCGGTTTTCTCTGACGAAGTACATCCATCAGATAATACAGTGTATTACCGGAATCAATGATATCCTCCACGATCAATACTTCCTTATTCTCAATAGACTCATCCAGATCTTTCGCAAGTCTTACAACACCACTGGATTTTGTTCCGTCTCCATAGCTTCCAACACACATAAAGTCCATAGATACCGGAACTGTGATTCTCTTTGCAAGTTCACACATAAAGAATACTCCACCTTTCAGAACACAGATCAGATGGATCTGCTTTCCTTCATACTCTTTACTGATCTTTTCTCCGAGTTCACGGATTCTTGCATCTACTTCTTCCTCTGTAATTAACACTTTAATCTTCTCAGCCATTGTTCTATTCCTCCATAATCTTTATCTTAAGAATCTTTTTCGTCTGGTCTCCCACCTGGTAGTACGAACTCATCCTTCTGCCCGGAATCCATACGATGTGGCTTCCCTCTGCGATCAGAAGCTGTCTGTCCCGTTCTTCTTGCGGAATCTTCTCATCAATAAAGTAACTCTTCAGCTTCTTTTTCTTTCCTTCCCCATCAATTGTAAAATAATCTCCGGGTCGTCTGTATCTCACACAGAGACTGCTTTTTATTATATCATAATCAAAGCATTTCGTGTAGCTTTTTTGTGGTATCTCTTTTGCTGAATTCTTCTCATTTTCACCGCTGATTGTACAGCAGATTTTCAAATTTGTTCCCGGGATCTGTGTTTCTCCCGGAATCTGAAGCTGTAGAACAAAATCACTCTCTTCTTTTCTTTTCTCTTTCTGATGTACAGATGTAACTTTTTTATCACCTTTTGTAAGCAGAACTCCCTCATACATTCTTTTGGCTGTAACACTATACGGAAGATCAATCTGCCGTCCTGTCTGCCGTTCAAACAGTTGCAGTACCGCCAGGATATGCCTGCTTTCAATATCTTTCTGTGCCCCTGCCACTTCACTTACTGATCTTTGGATCAGTAATTTCTTTATCACAGGATCAAGCTGTTTCATTTCCTCTGCCTTGAGAAATATTTCTTTCCTGCTTTGAAGTCCGTCTGTCTGTTCTGCACAGATATTCCATGCCTGATCTGTCTGTTTTTCCAGATATTCATAGATTTCTTCTGCCTGTTCACTGAGCTTCACAAAATGTTCTATCGTCCTTGTATTAACCTGTTCTTCTAATGTTGGAATCACATGATGACGAATCCGGTTCCTTGTGTATTCATCTTCCTGATTCGTTTCGTCAACACAATATCTGATATCACAATCTTTCAACCACTGTTCAATCTCTTCCCTGGACAAGTCCAGAAGTGGGCGGATCCATTTTCCATACACTGGTCTTATCCCACACAATCCACGAAGCCCGGTTCCTCTTGCCATATTAAGAAGCATTGTTTCTGCATTGTCATTACTATGATGCGCTGTTGCAATCTTTGTCCCGCCCTGTTCTCTACAGAGTTGTTCAAATGCCTGTCTTCGCACATATCTGCCTGCTTCCTCCAATGATTCTTTCCGCTTTTTTGCAATTAATTCCACATTTTCATGAAATGCAAAAAAAGGAACCTGCATTTTATGACAAAGCATTTCCACATATGCCTCATCCTGTGCAGCCTCCTCTCCGCGCAGTTCATGATTCACATGGCAGACAAGCACCTGGAATCCCAGCTTTTCCTGCAATGAACAAAGTGCCATCAGCAGACATACAGAGTCTGCGCCACCCGATACACCTATGACAATCCTGTCTCCTTTTTCTATCATATGATATTGTCTGATATAGCTTTCAATCTTTTCTAATCTTTTATCCATCATACCTCAACTATACGTTAACGGTTACTTCTATGTCAATGGCTACTTTCTGCATTTCCACAAAGCTGCAACCAAAACTGACATATCATCCTCCGGTTCTTTTCCTGTCCAGTTAAGTACCTGCTGTAAAATGTGTCTGGCCAGTTCCTTTGGATTTCGTATTTCCGTTCCTTTTATGATTGTTTCAAGAAGGAAGTCCTGCTCTCCTACCGGAAGTGCATCCAGCACTCCGTCTGTCAGCATGATCACATACGTCCCATCCGTCAACTGCCGTTTCACTGAATCTATTTCAAGTGAATTCATCACTCCGATTGGCAGGCTTGTCGATGTCAGATGCTCAATCTGATCCTTCTTCGAATAAAAGTTGAGGATGCGCCTGCCTTGATCAATTCGCATTCCCCTGTATACAGATCAAACACTGTAAGGTCGATCGTAGAGTAATGGATTTCTTCTCTTCCGCAGACCAGTGTTGTATTGATCATCTGGATCGCAGTCTTTTCCGGGAATCCCGCTTCCAGAAGTTCTTCGAGAAGTTCTATCACAAGTGTGCTTTCCCGACAGGCAGCCTGCCCACATCCCATGCCATCTGACAATGCAACTCCCCTTTTACCACCCGGAAGATCCATCATCGTGAAACTGTCCCCTGAAATATTACTGCAGCCTTTTCCGATTCTTGCTATCCCGGACATTGTGTAATAGGATGGTCCTTCTCGGAAGACCACTGTTGTATAATCCGTTCCGATCAGCTGCGCTCCCTCTTTTCCCGGAATCAATCTTCTTCCTGTCAGATTACTCAGAGTCCCTGCCAGACTTTTCACCGGAATCTTTTCCGATTTCCAGGTACGCATCGTCAGATGCAATTCATATTTTCCTTCTCCATTCACAAGAAAATGCATGGAAAGTACACGTATTCCTTTTCTCTTTAATTGAGATAAGATCCGTTTCCCCAACCTTTCATCTGTAAATATGCTGTCTTCCAGATTTTTCGCCACATTTTGTAGCATATCTGCAAATAGATCAAGCTGGGCTGCACATCCTTCCCGGCTTCTTGCGATACGATTGATCCAGATCATATTTTGTCTTGCTTCGTGAAAACTGTCAAGCATCCCCCGATAAAACCGCGGAGCCATAATGCAGCGCTGCATCAGTTTTCTTTTTGTCTCTGCATCCAGTTCATTTCCATACTGATCCACTGCTGCAAGAATCTCGTATCCCATCTGATACATCTGAATATAGTTTTCACCCCAGCACCAACTGTTTTTCTCACATTTTTCACACACTTCTTCTCTTACGCAGGCAAACATTTCATCAATCTCTTCTTCTGAGAATGTCTGCTTTTTTTCTTCTAACTTCAAAAATGTTTTCGCTAACTGTTTTAATGAAACTGCAAACTTATCAATCTGTTCCACATACGGACTGCTATGTAATACCTGTCCATTTTCCATTTCCATCCCCCCTCGTTACTCAAACTGTGAGAAACACGCTCCGCAAGTTTCTCAAGTTATCACGACAGTCTCCAAGGTCTCGTGCAGGCACGGACTTTGGCTCGTTGTTCGCGTAAAAAAAGAAAAACTCCAGGAGAACTTTCTCTCCCGGAGTTATCTTTCGTAAAATTCTGTATCCGTCTTTCACTGGCTTTGCAGATTCGGTTACTATTCACTTGATTGGTTTAAACACAATTTCATTCGGATCAACAAGATTCAGCTTATCTTCTGCGATCTCTTTCATGTAATCATCTGTCTGTACATACTGCTCGTATTCTTTGATCTCTTCTGCTCTTGCCTGCTCACTTTTAATCCGTGTCTTCAGTTCTGCTTCCTGCTGTTTATACGCTGTATTCTTTGCATGAAGCTTTACTGCATTCACTCCCAGCACACCGGAAAGAAGACACAATACTGACAAAATCATAAGAACGCTTCTTTTGTACGGACTCGGACGTCTCTGCTTTGTATGGCTGCGCCGTCCAGTCACTCTTTTTTTCTTTGCCATCTAAAATTCACCCTAAAATAATACACTCTTAACGTTACCGGGAAATCCATCCTGCCTTCACTGACGGAGTCTTCCCTATAAACTTCCCAATTATCAACATTCTATCTGTTTTTTCTAATAATTTCAAGGTTTTTCCTTGTTTTTTTGTGTATTTTTTCTCCAGACGCAATCAGTTTCTGAATAACGGCAACGCCAAATACAAGACCTAGTAGAAAATACCATCTGATACTACCATACATAGTTGCATATATCTGTGAGAAAATATATGCACTCATAAATATCCAGTAGAACAGATCCTCAATTCCTTTCACCAGATTATTATGTATTATCATTTTCCTTAAGAAAATCAGGATCTCGTACCCAGCCCGGACATTCACACCTGTGAGACAGGCACAGAAGAAAACAAGCAGTTCTTTTTTTATATTTAGCATCTTCTTTCTTCCTCACTTGAACATCTTTGTCCAAAAGCTTTCTTCCTGTTTCTTTGCCTGTGAAATATTAGAATATGAAACACTGTCTATTGTTCCCGACAAATCTACTTCTCCCTTTTCCACACTGAGGCGGTTCACATGCAAGTCTGTTCCTTTTACTAACAGCATTCCCTGCTCTGTTTCCAGAAGAATCTCATTCAGATCAAAAGACAATACATCCAGAACACCTGTCACCATACTTGTCTTCCGGTTATTAACCACCAGCTTATGAGCCTTTACAGTCTTTTGCTGTTCCTCCATCCGCTGCACCTCCCTCTTCTCTGGCATACTCCACAGTATATTACTGGAATCAGATAACAGTTCCCTGTACTTTTCTATATATATGTCAGAGCTTTTATACTTATTCCTGACAGATAAGGGTTTTATATATGTGCGTCCAAAGATGCTTTATCGTATAGCATACAGAAAGGCAGGGAATATCTCACTTTTTAAAATATTCCCTGCCTTTCTAAGATTACTGAAAACAATAACCATTGATCGACTTATACATTCCTGTTGTCTGACAGACTTTACAGGTATTTAAATAAGTCCTTTGCTTCTTCTTTTTTTGTTGTCTCCTGCAGTTCAAGAACCTCAACCTTAACGGTTCTCGTTCCAAACTGAATCTCGATCACATCTCCCGGCTTTACCTTCACAGATGCTTTCGCCGTCTTTCCATTCACCAGCACACGTCCTGCATCACAGGCTTCGTTTGCTACAGTTCTTCGCTTGATCAGACGGGAGACTTTTAAAAACTTATCCAGTCTCATATATTCTTCTACAAAATCCCCTGAACTAGTTGATAGCGTCCTTTAATGCTTTTCCAGCTTTGAATTTAGGAGCCTTGCAAGCTGCAATTGTCATAGTTTTTCCTGTCTGTGGGTTTCTTCCTTCTCTTGCTGCTCTCTCGCTGACTTCAAATGTACCAAATCCAACAAGCTGTACTTTATCTCCTGCTTTCAGCTGCTCTGTTACAACATCAACAAATGCCTTTAATGCTTTCTCGGAATCTTTCTTGGAAATCTCTGCCTTTTCAGCTACTGCTGCAATAAATTCTGTTTTGTTCATGGATTATGTCCTCCTTTATTGTACTCAAATACAATTCTATTCCTAGTTTTATTTATTCAGGTTACAAGTCTGCACGATAACTTGCCTCAAACCCTTATGTACTGTTATAACGGTTTCCCTGTTGTTTGTCAAGATAAATCCACATTTTCCGCGGTTTGCGGAGCTTTTTTTATTCGAAGACCTCTCTCAAAAATACTTCTTTCTCCTTCGTCTGCTCTACTGCTGTCTGCAGCTTCTCTACACTCTTTTCCGGAAGCCATGCTTTATTTGATCTGGAATAAGCACTTGCTGTCTTCCAGAACTTTTCCGGATAGGCCAGTCGAAGGCAAAGATACTCTCTTTCATCTGGTTTTAATTGCCGTACGCTTTCATATGCTTCTAATATATTTTGTCCTGTTTTTTGTTTCCAATGGTATTTTTCCATTACTTTTCTCAAAAGGTAATATAGATCATCTACTTGTATTCCGATTCTCATCCGCTCAAAGTTTGTTATCACCTCATTTTCCGGAAGGATCATGACATTATGATAATTATAATCTCCATGAAGCATTTTCCTTTCCCGTATACTTCTTTCATATAGATTCCGACAACCAGACCGTTCTATCTGCTCTGTCACCTTTTCTGCCTGCCATGCAATTTCTTCATAATGCTTCAGATAATAGGATTCGAATTCATTTTTTGCAACCCGTTTTCTGATAAATGACCGCACTTTTTTCATTTCCCTGTTACGACGTTTCATTTCTTCCAATGGATTTTTACTTAACAATGGTGACAACTTTGTCCAGTCAATTTTCTTTTCTTCACAAACTGACTGCGGTGTATTCTGTGGGATTTCCTGCACCTCTTCTTTCTGGAATTTCTGAAATATTTCTTTCTCCTGCAAGTCCGGCTCATACCACTGAAATCCCAGATGAAGCTCTCCCAGTTTTCTTGCTGCCCGGAAAATATCTTCCTCTCTCTTCAGATTGCACTCTTCCCCCGGATACCATTTTTTCATCAAATATCTTGTTCCATCTCTGGAATTCTGAACTAGATTCCCTTCTTTACTGAACACAGGTGTATCCACCAGATATCCCTGCTTTTCTAATCGGTTTAAAATAAGATACAATAAAGGGACGCGCCTCTCCGAGATCTTTGTCTCTTTCAGAAGCATCGTCCCTTCTTTTGTATCGCAATAAAATGCACCTCTGATCCGCCGGGTGCTATTCACTTCAAGTTCGTACTTTTCCAGTACTTCCATCTCATATTCTCTCATGGCTGCCCCCTGTCCCATTGACCTGGATTGTTATTCTTTTCCAGTTACCAGACTTTTTACTGTCGGTTTTAACAGCAACCGACAACGATTTCTTTCTAATGTATGAAAGGGACAACCTGAGTATTCTCTTTTTCTTCCGGCATTTCCTACTTTTCTTTTTCCATTTTTTCTTTCACGTACTTACAGAGATTCTCTTTCGTATTCCGTTCCGGATCATCCAGCACATATTCCAGCAGTTCACTGAGCATTGCACCGAGTTCGCGTCCCGGCTTCATCCCCAGTTCCATCAATTCTCTTCCACTCACTGCAAGCTGTCGAAGAGTCACGCACTGATTCTCCATCAGGATCTGTTTGTAAAGATTTCTTATCTCTACGATATTTTCAATCTTTTCCCTTCTCATGTAAGTGCTTTGTGATTTTGCATCTGCAAGACGCACTGCGAGATAGTATGGGAATAATTCGACACCAATCCGATTCATTGCACGACGTACATTCGCCGGTGTTGCTTCCATCCGGTAATCATGATAGCAGACCAGCTTCGTTACAATGCGAATCGTCTCATTGTCAAATTTTAACCGCTTCAAAACTGTACGGGCAATTTTCTCGCTTTCCAGAGCATGTCCTTTGAAATGATCGTTTCCTTTCTCATCTGTTGTCTTCATTGCCGGTTTTCCCATATCATGGAACAACATTGTAAGACGAAGGTATTTATCTCTCTTCACATGCTTCAATGTATGAAGTGTATGCTCTGCCACATCGTACTTATGATGTATTGTATTCTGTTTTACTCCTACCATGGCATCCCATTCTGGAAGAACCACCTTTGTAATTCCAAGTTCACAGGCATCCTGAATGCGTTCCGGATGTGGAGACGTCAGAAGTTTCACAAGCTCTGTCTGAATACGTTCTGCACTGATATTCTTAAGGTTTGGTGCAAGCTCCTTCACTGCTTTGGCAGTATCAGGTTCAATCGGGAAATCCAGCTGTGCTGAGAAGCGTACCGCACGAAGGATACGAAGTGCATCTTCTGAAAATCTTTCCCTCGGATCTCCAACGCAACGGATCAGATGATGATTCAAATCCTGCATTCCACCAAACACATCTACCAGCCGGACATCATCATTATATGCCATCGCATTGATCGTAAAATCTCTTCTGCGAAGATCTTCTTCCAGACAATTGGTAAAGCGGACTTCCTTCGGATGACGGCTATCCTCATAAGCACCGTCAATTCTGTAAGTCGTCACCTCATAACTGTCTTTGCCAATCATTACTGTAACTGTTCCGTGTTCTATTCCTGTATCAACCGTCCGGCGAAATATTTCCTTGATTGCTTCTGGTTTTGCCGACGTTGTGATATCCCAGTCCTGCGGTTTTCTCGCCAAAATAGAATCTCTCACGCAGCCACCTACTGCAAATGCATCATATCCTGCAAGTTGCAGATTATTAATGATAAATAATACCTTCTTTGGTAATTCTATCTTCATTTACTACTTCCTTCCTATATTAGTAAAAGTTACCTTTTTCTCTCTATCAACAGATTAATATTATAACTGTTCTTTCTTGTTGTCTCAACTATTTTAGCACAGTTTTTCTTCTTTTATCAGCATAAAATCAAAAGGATTTCCATGAAATAGAAAACAGGCAAACTCTCTTCTATTGAAAGTTTGCCTGCTCATAATAAAGTTCTCTACTCCATCTCTCTTAAAAATGTGCTGAATCTCACTCCGTCCTCTGCCGCATCTGCCAGATTCACACAGCTGTTTCCGATTCTCTCCACGTTATGTAGAATCTCATTAAATGCAGCCGTAAGTCCTGCCTTACATTTTCCTTTGTGTACACGTTTAATATGTCCTTTTCGAATATCTCCGTCCATCTTACGGATCTTTTCTTTCATCTTGACAAGATTTTCAGCCTCATTTGCCTCTTCGTTATTAACCATTTTCATGACCATATTGTACATTTCACTGACAAGTTCCATGCTCTTCTGTATATCCTTTGATGCTTCTTGTGAGAACTGTACTCTTTCTTCTTTTGCACTCTTCTTGTCCTTTTTCACAAGCTTTTCTGTCTGCATGGAAACAGCGACATTTTTCGTAAGTTCACTGATTCTGTCAATATCGATCAATACATACTGAGCTCTGCAGCTCTTGCTGCCTGCTGCTCTGTCATAACTCCAGCCGCTGCCATTTCTGCAAGATAATCTGTGATTTTTCCTGTAAGCTCAGTTGTCACTTCTCTGCTCTTTACAAATTCTTCAACAGAAGCACCATCTCCACTATCAATCTTTTCTGCTGCCTTTTTCAGCATCAACCCAACCTGTTCTCCACAATTCATCACCTCTCTTACAGCCATCTGTAATGCTACTGTCGGCTGACTGATCAGTTTGTTATCAAGAAATTTTGGCTGCACTGCATTGACTTCTTTCACTTCTCCGTCCGGGATCAGACGCATTACGATTTTCACCATAACTCCAATAAGCGGTACCCAGATCAGCGTCATCACAAGGTTGAAAAATGTATGCGTATTCGCAATCTGTCTCGAAATCACTTCAATCTCCGGTCCCTTAGGGGAAATATACTGGATAAACGCTGCCAGTGGTTTTACGAACCAGATAAACAGGAAGCATCCTGAAATATTAAAGATACAGTGTGCAAGTGCTGTTCTCTTCGCATCCTTTGGCTGACCGATACTTGCCAGAAGCGCTGTGATCGTTGTTCCGATATTGTCACCGAAAAGAATCGGAATTGCACCGGCCAGACCAATAATACTTGTCACGCCATCTGCACCCGGCTGAGCTGCAAAGTTCTGGAGTACTGCGATTGTTGCACTAGAGCTCTGCACCACAACAGTCATTAATGCACCAACAGCAACTCCAAGGATTGGAATATCTGCCACTTTGCCGATCAGCTCTGTGAAAATAGGGCTTGATGCTAATGGTTTCATAACAGATCCCATTGTCTCGATTCCAAGGAACAATAAACCAAATGCAAAAATAGTCATTCCGACATTTTTCACACGTTCTGATTTAGAAATAAAATATACGATAAATCCAATAAAAATGATTGCATAAATGTAGTCACTCAACTTAAATGCAATCAGCTGTGCTGTCATTGTTGTACCGATATTGGCACCAAAAATAATAGAAATTGCCTGTGGCAGTGTCATCAGTCCTGCACTTACAAAACCAATCGCCATAACCGTCGTTGCACTTGAACTTTGCAGTACGGCTGTAACAAGCATTCCCGCAAGTGCTCCCATTACAGGATTTCTCGTTAAAAGTGACAGGATTTTCTTCATTTTTTCTCCTGCCGCTTTCTGAAGACATTCACTCATCATGTTCATTCCATAGATAAAAACCGCCAGGCCACCAAGCAGCCCGAAAACAATCTGTATGTTTTCCTTCATTTTTCTTCCTCCAGATCCTCTCTCATGTCTGTTTTCAATTACAAATCACTGTCTTGCATCTGTTTTTCAAACGCAGTGTTTTTTTCTTCTTTACATATCCGAGATTATCATGGCTTTATAAAAAACTCTGTGAAGTTATGTTAAATCTATGTTAAATAGCGAATATTTTATTAAAGTTCCATTTAATTTAATGGATGAAATGTTAAATTTTCTATTTGGCATGAAAGGTTATTCACATAACAGGCAGAAAAAAAGAGTGTTATCCACACATTTTGCTTTCATGTGTGGATAACACTCTAAAACTTCTTTAATATTATTACAGTTCGCAGTTGTTTACTGTTCTTGGGAACGGAATGACGTCACGGATATTGGACATTCCTGTCAGATACATTACGCATCTCTCGAATCCAAGTCCGAATCCTGCATGTCTTGTAGAACCATATTTTCTCAGATCCAAGTAGAATCCATAATCTTCTTCCTTAAGTCCAAGTTCCTTCATTCTTCCAAGAAGCTTGTCATAATCATCCTCTCTCTGGCTTCCTCCGATGATCTCTCCGATTCCCGGTACAAGACAGTCTACAGCTGCTACTGTCTTGCCATCTTCGTTCATCTTCATATAGAAAGCTTTGATCTCCTTCGGATAATCTGTAACGAATACAGGACGTTTGTATACCTGCTCTGTCAGATAGCGCTCATGCTCTGTCTGAAGGTCGCATCCCCAGGATACTTTATAATCAAACTTATCATTGTTTTTCTCAAGGATCTTTACTGCCTCTGTGTATGTTACACGTGCAAAGTCAGAGTTCACTACATTATGAAGTCTGTCAAGAAGTCCTTTATCAACGAAAGAGTTGAAGAAGTTCATCTCTTCCGGTGCATTCTCAAGTACATAGTTGATCACATACTTCAACATAGCCTCAGCCAGTTCCATATCATCTTCAAGATCTGCAAATGCGATCTCCGGCTCGATCATCCAGAACTCTGCCGCATGTCTTGTTGTATTAGAATTCTCTGCACGGAATGTTGGTCCAAATGTATAAATATTGCGGAATGCCTGTGCATAAGTCTCACCATTAAGCTGACCGCTTACTGTAAGGCTTGTCTCTTTCCCAAAGAAATCCTGTGTATAATCTACAGTTCCATCCTCATTCTTCGGAACGTTGTCCATATCCAGTGTTGTAACACGGAACATCTCTCCTGCACCCTCACAGTCACTTCCTGTGATCAGCGGAGTGTGTACATATACAAATCCTCTGTCCTGGAAGAACTGGTGAATCGCATATGCTGCCAGAGAACGAACTCTGAATACAGCCTGGAATGTATTTGTTCTCGGACGGAGATGAGAAATTGTTCTAAGATACTCAAAGCTGTGACGCTTCTTCTGCAGTGGATAATCCGGTGCGGATGCTCCTTCGATCACAACCTCTTCTGCCTGGATCTCAAATGGCTGCTTAGCCTGTGGTGTTGCTACCAGTGTACCCTTAACAATGATTGCTGCTCCTACATTCAGCTTGGAAACCTCAGCGAAGTTCTCCATCTTATCATGATATACAATCTGTAATGTATCAAAATAAGATCCATCATTCAATACGATAAATCCGAATGTCTTAGAATCTCGAATACTTCGAATCCAGCCCCCAACTGTTACCTCTTTGTCCAGATATGCCTCTCTGTTCTTAAATAACTCACGAATTGTTGTCAGTTCCATACCATTTACTCCTTCAAATAATTCTTCTATCTTTTTCTATTATCAGAATCTTCAAACAGATGCCTCCCGGCAGTCTTAACAGTTATTATAACACTCCAGGAGCGCAGAGTAAATAAGAAACAACTGATATCGCTTTGTATTTCATCTATTTTCTCAGTTTTTCCAGTTCTGCCCTCAACCGGATCAGTTCCTTTTCTGCCTCCTCAGCACGTTTTCTTTCAGCTCCATCTCTGCTTTCAGCGATTCTTTCTCCGCTTTCGCCTCCTGCATCTCTGCTTTCAGTGTTTCCCTTTCCTGCTTTATTGCTTTTACTTTTTCCCTTTCCTCTCCAAGTGCCTCGTCCAACTCATCAATCATTAGTTTTACTGTATTACGATCCAATATTTCCAGTTCTTTTGAAAACATCCCCATCATCCTTTCGCTGTTCCGGCAGATGTTATAGATTTCTTCATAAATGTCTCTGAATTCAGAATTTTGTTCCAATAATTTTATAATCATATCGGGATCATCCTCTTTAAGAAATACGAGCCATTCTTCTAATCTACCGTCTATTTTTCTGCCTTCATTGTGAATGATGTTATCAAAAATGTCAAGGCAAATAAACGTGTACTCCTGCAAAAGATTCAGTTCTATTCCTGAATCACTTTGTTGCTGAAACCGATGAATATAAATGTCCTTTGAAAAACTTTTGAAAACACTATTACTTTTTTCAAATAGAACTATCGTATATACCTTTTTTATGTCTCGATAATGAAATTTTTTTCCTAATTCTCTTCTTACTCTTTTATATTGTCTTAATAACATATCAGCTGAATAACATGCGCTACGCTCCCCTGGAAAAAGATATCCGATTTTTTGCACTTCGACATTTGCAATACTTCCATCTTCAAATTGTACAACTATATCCATTACAAGCAATGAACTTTCAGCTGCAATTCTTGCCGATTCATTTGGCAATACTTTTAGAATTTTCACTGTCCTTCCGAGAACTGTTGAGAGAAAATCATTTAATCGTTCTGGTCGCGTATCCGGATTCATGACTGCCTTAAAGAATGTATCATAAAGTACCTTTACTCCCTTTACACCTGTACAAATATCAAGATATTCTTCTTGATTCTCTTCTTCCCAGCTTTCAAATTGACTCCATAATTCATCGTTATCACGCAATTCATTTAAAATTTCTTTTCTTGTTCTGATTATAGGAAAATAGCGTTGAAGTTTATTTTTCATATAGTGTTTCTCCTTCTGTTTTTTACTCCCGGCCAGAAGTAGATATAGAATAATTTGATGCACTTGAAATTTCAATGTGTTTTTTTGTTCGTAACTCATCTTTTTTTGTTGATAAAATGAGGATATCTTTTTTCTACACAAAACTAATA
>NZ_QTZH01000180.1:0-513 GCF_003462585.1 Ruminococcus sp. OM04-4AA
TTGGGGCTGCTCCATTTGCTAAAAGGTTGCTTGTATAGGTGTGACGTAACTGGTGGAAATGAAAGCCTTCAAATCCCTCTAATGTTTTTGCCACCTTTCTGCAAACAGTCCCCAAAGTAGTTGGAAGTTCCAAACAACCATCCGGTCTTAAACAGACGAAAGAAATTTCTTTATAATCTGTCGGGACTTCCTCTGTTCTGTCTAAACAATAATATTCGTAGTACACTCTGTTTTTCTCTTTGACCTCTTTGTAGTAGTTCGTGTGATAAAGTTCTCCGTACTGCATTCGATTTTTTAACTGCTCTTTCCGGGCATTACGGAAAATCTCTACCAGTGTATCTCCAAAATCAACAACCCTTACTTTTTTCCGCTTGGTTGGTCCGATGATATATTTGCGCTTTGAGCCATCATATCGGATGCTGCGTCTTATGGTAAGGCATTGTTCTTCCAGATTTACGTCCTGCCATGCCAAACCGCAGGCTTCTCCAATACGAAGCCCGGCATAATAGGCTA
>NZ_QTZH01000181.1:0-513 GCF_003462585.1 Ruminococcus sp. OM04-4AA
TTGGGGCTGCTCCATTTGCTAAAAGGTTGCTTGTATAGGTGTGACGTAACTGGTGGAAATGAAAGCCTTCAAATCCCTCTAATGTTTTTGCCACCTTTCTGCAAACAGTTCCCAAAGTAGTTGGAAGTTCCAGACAACCATCCGGTCTTAAACAGACGAAAGAAATTTCTTTATAATCTGCCGGGACTTCCTCTGTTCTGTCTAAGCAATAATATTCGTAGTACACTCTGTTTTTCTCTTTGACCTCTTTGTAGTAGTTCGTGTGATAAAGTTCTCCGTACTGCATTCGATTTTTTAACTGCTCTTTCCGGGTATTACGGAAAATCTCTACCAGCGTATCTCCAAAATCAACAATCCTCACTTTTTTCCGCTTGGTTGGTCCGATGATATATTTGCGCTTTGAACCATCATATCGGATGCTGCGTCTTATGGTAAGGCATTGTTCTTCCAGATTTACGTCCTGCCATGCCAAACCGCAGGCTTCTCCAATACGAAGCCCGGCATAATAGGCTA